>NZ_BAAALF010000964.1:0-573 GCF_039528135.1 Kitasatospora nipponensis
CCACTGTCCCGGGCTGAAGACAGCGGTGTAGACGGTGCCGTTGACCGTCACCGTCCATTCGTCCCCGACCTTGATCCACTGAGGCGTATCGCTGCCCATCACAACCTCCGTTGCCGATCGATGCGTCCGGCCAGTCTGGCGGGCAGGACCGGCAGATACCAAGATCGGGTGATGGCCCGTTTTGCACGGATCTTGGCTGTGCCCCTACCTGGGCGAGAACAGCCACAGCGCGAACTGGTCGTCACGGACTCCCCCCTGCCGGTAGCGGTGCGGGCCGCCCATCAGGTACGCGATCACCTGACCAGCATGGGCACACCCACCCCGTGGACGCCTCGGTGGAGCACGACACCAGCACCACCGAGGCGACCTGTGTCTGCGGACCGCGGGTCCAGCCCGTCGAGCGAGACGACGGTTCGGTCGGCTGGCTGATCGTGCACCACTCCCTGGACGGACGCGAGCGGCGTGAGGGGGCGAGCTGATGACCTGGTCCACGAGCAACCGCAGGTCCCGCCTGCCGAAGGACTGGCCCGCGATCCGGGCCCGCATCCTGACCCGCGACCGCCACCGCTGCTA
>NZ_BAAALF010000965.1:0-573 GCF_039528135.1 Kitasatospora nipponensis
TGGACCAGGTTGAAGACGAAGCTGTCGTAGTTGTCCACCACGAGGATCCGCGGCGGGTTGCCTGCGGCGGTCATCGGTGCGCTACTCCTGGGCTGGTACTGGTCGGACCGGTGGAGGTGACGCGGCTCAGCCGACGCCGCTGCCCTCGTCCACCGTGACGTCACCGAAGGGGAGCAATGGTTCCGCCCACGGGAAGACGAACTGGAACAGGACGTAGACCACTCCGAGCACCAGCAGCAGCGCGAGCACCGCGCGGACAGCAGCGTTCCCCGGCAGATGGCGCCAGATCCAGCCGTACATGGTGCTCCTCGGAGTTCGGGTCGGGGTCAAGAGTAGACGGCGGCCCCCGCCGGGCAGGTGCGCTGTCCCGTTACTGACCGGAAGCCGTGCGCAGGTCGACCGTTCCGGTGTATCCGGGCACCGCGAGGTCGTTGCTCTCCTGGAGCTTCCAGCCGAGGCCGTACGCCTCGACGTACTGGAGGTAGTTGGCGATGGTCGGGTCGGCGTTGACCGCGGACCGCAGCCGGTCGGTCTTCCCGACCGCCTTGATCACGTACGGCGGGGAGTAGACCC
>NZ_BAAALF010000966.1:0-573 GCF_039528135.1 Kitasatospora nipponensis
GCCTGGGTCGGCCGGGGTAGAGGATGCGATCGGCCTGGTCGGCGAGCCGGATACAGGTGAGAACCAAGCGGCGGACGGCTGCCTCGCGTTCGCCGGTGGGCTCCTCGCGTTGGGCCAGGGTGCGCGCGTACTCGCCGAGCAGGTCGTGGAAGCGATAGCGGTCGGGGGAGATCTCTTGCAGCAGGTGGCAGTTGAGCAGGCTTTCGATGATCCTCTCGGATTGGCCGCCCGGTCTGCCGATCAGGGCCTCGGCCTCGAAGGAGCCGAAATCCGGCCCCGGGTGCAGGCCGAGACGACGAAATCCCGAGCGCTGATCCCCACTGAGGGCCAGGTACGACATCTCGAACACCCGTGCCACGTCACGGAATTCCTTCCGGATCTCACCCAGGCGGCCGGGCTCGCGGGCCAGTCGGCGGGCCAGGCGCTCCAGGGTCCAGGTCGGTCTGCCCTTGAGGCGGGCGGCCCCGATCGCGAGAGCGAGCGGTAACTGGCCCAAGCGCGCGACGATGTCGCCGACCTGGGCGATGTCGTCGGTTCGCTCCTGGCCGACCAGGTGACGGAACAGGGCGATCG
>NZ_BAAALF010000967.1:0-572 GCF_039528135.1 Kitasatospora nipponensis
GCCCAGCTTGGGGAAGGTCACGCTCTGGCCGACGGCCGTGCAACTGTCGCTCGCCGAAACGAACTTCAGCGTCGAAGGCAGCTCGTCCGACACCACCAGGCCCGAGGCCTGGGAGGGGCCGTTGTTGGTGACGGTGACGGTGTAGTCGAACGTCTCACCAGGACCCACGGGCGTGGTGCTCGCCGGCTTCTTGGTGATCGCCACATCAGCCTTGACCGGAGCGGGCGGATTCGGACCGGGCCCGGGCAGGGTGCCGGTGGCTCCGTCGGAGGTGTTGTTGCTCGGGTCGGGGTCGGCAGTGTCCGTGGCGACCTTCGCCTGGTTGCGCACGTCCGTACCATCGCCGGTGTAGGCCGGGTCGAGCTGGACGGTGATCGTGTACGACTTCGAAGCACCCACCGCCAAGGACACCAGCTTCGGACAGGAGACCTCCTGGCCGGCCGCAGTGCAACTGTCGCTCGCCGAAACGAACTTCAGCACCGACGGCAGCGCATCCGTGACCACCAGGCCGGACGCCTGCGAGGGCCCGTTGTTGGTGACGGTGACGGTGTAGTCGAACGTCTCGCCCGGAG
>NZ_BAAALF010000968.1:0-572 GCF_039528135.1 Kitasatospora nipponensis
TCCCCCGCACCCGCCGTACCGAGCGGCCGGGCATCCCTGACGGGGTGTCCGGCCGCTCGCGTTTTGCGGCCCTCCGGGTGGCCCGCTCACCCGCTCGGGTCAACCGGGACTGCGGGCGCGGGCCGCTCGGGGCTGACTGTTCTTACGATCTGATAGGTCGTCGGAACCAGGGAGGCAGCCGTGAGGACCAGGCACGGAGTCGCGCTGACGGCTGCACTGCTGCTGTTGGGGCCGGTGGTCGGCTGCTCCTCCGGGAGCGCCCCGGCCGCTGTGGAGACCGTCGAACCGGCGGACGTGAGCGGGCTGGTGCACACCTCGGCCAGTGGCGAGGTGGACCCGGCGAAGCCGCCCACCGTCCCCGCCGACCAGGGCGGCCACCTCACCGACGTCACCGTCACCGGGGCGGACGGCCGGGTGGTGGCCGGGCAGCTGGCCGCGGACCTGAAGAGCTGGCGGAGCACGGGCCGGCTCAAGGCGGGCACCCGGTAAGCGGTGCGGATCGCCGTGGGCGAGGGCCGGGGCGGGCGGGGGGGGACCAGCAGCTTGTTCGGCACGGTGGCCGGCCCGCACCC
>NZ_BAAALF010000969.1:0-572 GCF_039528135.1 Kitasatospora nipponensis
AGCCGACTCCGAGAACGCCTTGCAGCGGCCGTCGGGGGCCAGGCCGCGCTGGCGGTTGAAAGCGATGAACGGCGACGGCGTGGACATCACCATCACGCCACCGGCCAGCGCGAGCGTGCACTCCTTGCGGCGCAGCGCCTCGGCGGCCAGGTGCAGCGCGACCAGCGAGGAGGAGCAGGCGGTGTCGACCGAGAGGGACGGGCCCTCCAGGCCGAGCACGTAGGAGACCCGGCCCGAGATCACCGACGACGCGCTGGCCGTGGTCATGTAGGCCTCGGCCACCTCGGGCGCGGCGTCCAGCAGGTCCTCGTAGTCCTGGATGCCCGAGCCGGTGAAGACGCCCACCCCGGCGCCGCGCACGCTGTCGGGGCTGATGCCCGCACGCTCGAGCGCCTCCCAGCTGATCTCCAGCATCAGGCGCTGCTGCGGGTCCATGGTCAGGGCCTCGCGCGGGCTGATGCCGAAGAAGCCCGGGTCGAAGTCGGCGACGTCGTGGACGAACCCGCCCTCGCGGACGTAGCTGGTCCCGGACTTGTCGGCGTCGGTGTCGTGGTCGATGACCCAGCCGCGGT
>NZ_BAAALF010000970.1:0-572 GCF_039528135.1 Kitasatospora nipponensis
CAGGTACACCACGTCCGGGAACTCGGGGTCGGGCCGGGCCTCCGGCAGAGCGGCGTAGCTGCCGCCCTCCAGCTCGGCCAACAGCGCGTACGCGGCCGGGTCGGGCCGTCCGTCCCGGTCCAGCAACCCGTGCTGCTCGGCCAGCAGTTGGGCAGCACGAGGCGGCACCACGTGACGGTCCGTCACGGCGGGCACGGGCTGCCGCTCGGAGTCGGAACGCAGCACCAGCCGCTCCACCGTCTCGCCCGGGCCGCGCGCCGCCCGGGCCAGCAACTCCGGTGGGCGGACCGGGTCGTAGCGGGTGTTCCAGCCGGGGTGGTCTTTGAGTCGGTGGTGTCGTCGGCAGCGGGGTCCGCCGTTGGCGACCGACGTCGACCCACCACTGTCACTGTCACTGATATTGGCCGCCCAGGGGTGTTCGTGGTCGTGGTCGCAGTGCCGGGCGGGGCGGTGGCACCAGGGCATGACGCATTCGCGGTCCCGCACCCGCACCAACTCCCGGATCACCGCACTCGGCCGTCGCCTCCTGCGCCCCAGGTCCACCGGCTCACCGGTTCCGGGGTCGCACAACA
>NZ_BAAALF010000971.1:0-571 GCF_039528135.1 Kitasatospora nipponensis
CTTGGCCTTGGTGGCGTCGAACTTGCAGGACTCGCCGCAGGCGTCGGCCTTGTAGCCCTCGACGCCCTCGGCCACCCACGCGCTGGCCGGCTTGCGGGAGCCCTGCAGCACCGTCTTGGTGATGGTGTCGCGGTCGATCGCCATCGGCAGGCCCTGCCGGGCCTGGGCCTTGTTCGCCCCGGCCCAGTCGGCCTGGTAGAGCGTGAAGCCGATGTTCTGGATCGAGCCCTGCGGGGCGTCGATCGCCCGGTCGCCGAGGTCGTTCTTGTAGTTGGCCAGCGCCGAGGGCGGCACCTGGTCCATCACGTCCAGGTTGTTGGACTGCAGGTCCGCGTAGGCGGCCTCGGCGGTGGTGTACATCTTGAACACCACGCCGCCGTTCTTCGGCTTGTCCACGCCCTGGTAGTTGGCGAAGGCCTTGGTGACGATCTGTGAGTTGTGCTCCCAGCTGACGAACTGGTACGGCCCGTTGCCGACCGGCTTCTGGCCGTACCCGGTCGGGTCGGCGAAGAAGCCGTCCGGCAGCGGGGAGAAGGCGACGTAGCCGAGCTTGTACGGGAAGTACGACACA
>NZ_BAAALF010000972.1:0-571 GCF_039528135.1 Kitasatospora nipponensis
GACCGCTCCCTTGGGCGCGCCGGCAGGGACCGTGACGCCCTTGGAGGGGTCGGTGACGAAGCACCTGGCTGGGGTGATGACCCAGCTGGGGTCGACGAGGGCGCCGGTGCAGGCGCGCTTGTCGGCGTCGTTGTTGGTGCCGCCGGTGTCTATGTCGAGCTTGGCAGTAAACGAGAAATTAGCTGGAGTTTCACCACTGACGGCGCTCGCTGGGCTGCCGGAGCCGGCGGTCAGTGCGCCTGTGGCGACTGCGGATGCGAGGAGAGCGGCTTTCCACGCGGGACGTGACTTCTTGTTGAACATGTACCTGAGCCTCTGAGAGCGGCCAATATCGTTTCGAATTAGCAGAATTGACAAGACGTCAGCCGGTGATGCGGATCCCGACCACGGACGTAACGGACCCAGTCTCGGTGCCCTCCGCAATGCTCCGGTACTCGCCGGGGGCGATTTTGTAGTCCGTCGGGTCAGTAGCATTCGTGGGCTTCACGTCAGCAGTGAGCGGGTGATCAGCGCTCTCCAGGCCCCACACTCTGTCGACCTCCATGGTCAGGTATCCGGTCTTGCCACTGAC
>NZ_BAAALF010000973.1:0-569 GCF_039528135.1 Kitasatospora nipponensis
GAGCTGTCGGCCGGCATCGCGGCCGGCCTGGTGAAGGTCAACATCGGCACCGCGCTGAACACCGCCTTCACCCCGGTGGTCCGACAGCGCCTGGCCGAGGACCCGGCCGGCACCGACCCGCGCAAGTACCTGGCCCCGGCCCGGGCCGCGATGACCGAGACGGTGGCCCGGCTGGCCGCGGTGGTCGCGGGCAGCCGCAGCGGTCAGCTCGGGTAGGTCTCCACGCTCATCGGCGTGAGCGCGACCTGGTCGACCAGGATGCTGTTGCCGCTCCCGGCCGGGATGCCCACCGTGATGGTGTTCGTCCCGGCCTGCAGCTCCGGCCATATGTTGGTGCTGTACCAGGCCTGGGCCGGGTCCACCCCGGCGCCCGAGTAGTTCTTCACCGTGATGCCACCGTCCCGGTCCTTGCCGTTGACGGTGACGGCCGCGCTGAAGTTCTGGCCGGTGTTGTTGAAGTGCAGCCAGAACTTGTACGCGCCCGCGCTCGGGGCCGTGAACGTCCAGGTCACCGAGGAGCCCGCGGTCAGCGTCAGGTAGCTGCCGTCCGCCGACCTGGCGCCCTTCAC
>NZ_BAAALF010000974.1:0-569 GCF_039528135.1 Kitasatospora nipponensis
AGTAGCCCGCGACGTCGGCGATCACGTGCACGGTGCCACCGCTGCCGTTGTAGAACGAGACCTTGCCGTCGACCACCGGAACGGTCACCAGGTTCGCGATGGTCCGCCCGGGCATCCAGTTCAGGTTGGAGATGACCGGACGGTCCTTCCCGTGCGGATACACCGTCAGGTAGCCACTGCTGGTGGGTTCGGTGACGGTCACGTTCAGGGTGATCGCGGTGGCCCCGGTGAACGGGACGCCGGGGACCCCCGCCTGAAGCTCGACCGTGCCACCCGGGGCGATCGGCGTCCGGCCGGGCACGCCGATGGCATTCCGGGTGTCCCGCGTGCGGGACAGGTCCCAGGGGCTGAAGAGGCTGCCGCTGCTGCTGTAGTAGCCCGCCAGGTCGGCGATCACGTCGACGGCGGCACCGCCCACGGAGAAGGTGACCGTCCCGTCCGCATCGACCGGTACGGTCGCCAGGTTGGCCACCGTCTGCCCGGCGGCCGTCCAGTTGAGGATGGAGCTACTGCCGTTCGAGGTCGACAGCCACCCGCCGCCGGTGGTGCCGGTGACCGTCACGTTCATG
>NZ_BAAALF010000975.1:0-569 GCF_039528135.1 Kitasatospora nipponensis
CCGCTCCGGCCTGCCCGGCCCGGCGCCACACGAGCACCCGACGCTGCTGCCGCGCGTCGACCTCCCGGGTGGCCCGGACGGTGAGCAGGTCGCCGTCGAGCCGGGCGTCCCGGGTCTGCTCGACGCCGACCCAGTCGGCCCGCGAGGAGATCCGGATCCGGTGCACGACCTCGCCGTGGGCCACCCACCACCCACCCGCGTACCCCATGTAGGACGGGCCGGGCCCCGGTGTCGTCGGCATCATGCTCACCGAGACGTGGCCGTCGGCCGTGTAAACCAGCATTCCCTCGGGCGAGGGGCCCAGCGGGCCTTCGCCCACGGGCCGCCCCGCCTCGTCCAGGTCGTGGAAGGCCTCCAGGTGCCACACCCCGACGATGTCCTGTGTCATGTTCGGTGCTCCTTTCCGGCTGCCCTGCGGGCCGCGCACTCCTCCACGAAGCCGAGCGTCCTCAGGTGGTACGCGCGGGCCGTCCAGCCGAGGCTGATGTTGTGGCCCGCGTCGGGTTGGTGGTCGATCACGACCCGGGGTGACGCGCTCAGCCGGGACCGCAGCCGGGCCACGGCCTGCT
>NZ_BAAALF010000976.1:0-569 GCF_039528135.1 Kitasatospora nipponensis
CTCCGGACACCCCTACGACCGCGCGCTGGCGGGCTTCGCCGTCGGCGCGATCTGCCTGCTGCTGGTGGCGGCACCCACCGGCCCGCTGCTGCCCGCACCGACGGAACTGGCCGGCTCCGTCGTGCTGCTCGGCTACCTGGGCGCGATCCCGACCGCCCTTGCCTACGCCCTGTTCTTCTCGGCCCTGCGGGCGGTCCGGGCCACCACCGTCTCCGTGGTGATGATGCCCGAACCGGTCGCCGCCCTCGCCCTGGGCACCACCCTGCTCGGCGAACGGCTCACCCCCGGCGCGGCCACGGGCACGGCCGTGCTGCTGTGCTCGGTCCTGCTGCTGACGAAGGAGGAGACGAACGGGTAGCGGAGGTGCTGTCACCCCGGCCTGGTTCGATGGGCCCCCAGGAAGCGGCACCACCATGCAGAGGAGACCTTGTGGGCACGTGGGGCAGTGGCAACTTCGAGAGCGACGCGGCGTTGGACCACCTGTCGATCGTCGTCGACCGGCTCGTCACCGAGGTCGCCGAGGCGATGGCCGGCGATCCCGTCGCCCTCGGACCCCACGAGGACTGGGG
>NZ_BAAALF010000977.1:0-568 GCF_039528135.1 Kitasatospora nipponensis
GCGCGCCGACCCTCGGGGGTCTGAACGGCGCGATTGCGCAGGTAGGGCTCACTCATGTCGACTCCGGGCTCGCCGGTCGGGATGCTGCCCTCCGGCCGACTGTGTTTGGTGGCTGCTGGGGGAAGATCAGTGGTTCGGCGGTTAACGCCGGACAATTTGAATGTTCACCGGCAAGTGTGGTGATCAAGCCGGGGCATCGGGAGCGAACTGATCGTCCATCGGTTGCTCTCTTCCCGTCCACTGCTCCGTGGTGTCATCTCACTGCATGGCAGGCAGATGACGCACCCGAGATGACCAGCCTCTGGTGACATGAAGCCGCATTCTGCGGCATCATGTGGGCGATTGTCTTATTCATTGGTACTTTCTGGATGCCGCAGGGCTAGGGGAGGTTGTGGTCGCGTGTCAGGCTTCTACCGTTCGGTGCGCCGCATAGCGGTGTCGTTTGTGGTCGCTCTCGGGGTTCTCGCAGTTGGCGGGCAGGTCGTCGACAGCATTTCTTCGCATGAGCCTGCCAATAGCGTGAGCGCACGGGTTACCACCGTGGTGGCTCTCGAGGACAGCAACTGGA
>NZ_BAAALF010000978.1:0-567 GCF_039528135.1 Kitasatospora nipponensis
CGGTCGTCATGCCAGGCCCCTCTCGGTCAGGAAGGCGTGCAGTTCGGCGGCGGACTGCGCCACCGAGCGGCTCTGCGTCTGCAGCAGCAACTCCGGTGCCGCCGGCGCCTCGTACGGGTCGTCGACCCCGGTCAGGCCGGTCAGCTCACCGGCCGCCTGCTTGGCGTACAGGCCCTTCACGTCCCGCTCGGAGCAGACCTCCACCGGGGTGGCGACGTGCACCTCCAGGAAGGTGGTGCCCTCGGCGGCGTGCCGCTCGCGCACCGCCGCCCGCGAGTCCGCGTAGGGGGCGATCACCGGGGCCAGGACCTTCACACCGTTGGAGGCCAACTTCTCGGCCACGAAACCGATCCGGGTCACGTTGGTGTGCCGGTCCTCGCGGCTGAAGCCCAGACCCTTGGAGAGGAACTCGCGGATCTCGTCACCGTCGAGCACCTCCACCCGGTGTCCCTCGGCCGTCAGCCGCTCGGCCAGCGCGAAGGCCAGCGTGGTCTTGCCCGCACTGGGCAGCCCGGTCAGCCACACCGTGGCGCCGCGCTCGCAGGGACCGGCCACGGAGGCCGCCTC
>NZ_BAAALF010000979.1:0-567 GCF_039528135.1 Kitasatospora nipponensis
TCGCAGGAGTCGATCGGCATTCCCAGTGAGATCGCCAGGATCATCCAGGCCACGATCGTCCTGTCCGTCGTGGTGGCGTACGAGATCGTCCGCCGCGCCGACCTGGCCGCCGAGCAGCTCCGGGTCGGCCGCGCCGGAGCTGCTGCTTGACCTGATGCTCCCGGACGCCGTCTCCTACGGCGCCTGCACCAACCGGGCGTTCCTGGTCGCCGGCGCACTCGGCTGCGCCTCGATCCACCGCCGGGACTCGGACAGCGGCTACCAACTCCTGGACGGCAAACCGGTGTTCCCGACCCACCACGAGCTGCTCTCGCCCGGCAGGACGGGCACCGACGCGGCCGACGGTGTCACGGACAACGCGCTCGACCCGGCGCACGGGGCCAAGCCGGTCTCCATGGTCGGCAGCTCCTTCATCGGCGAACTGTCCGTGGACGTCGGCGAGATCCGCGAACTGGACCCCGCGATCTACCACGAGGTGGTCAGCCTCTGGGCCCCGCCCGAGTGGTCGCGGGAGGAGATCGACGGCCTGGTCGAGGAGTCCTTCATCGGCGGTGGCACCGATCCGTT
>NZ_BAAALF010000980.1:0-567 GCF_039528135.1 Kitasatospora nipponensis
ATCCCGAAGTAGAACAGCGGTCCGCTCGCATTCCGGATGAGCGGCCCATCCGACCAGGGGCTTGCGTCCTCGTCCTCGTCGTCCGGGCTCAAGTCAGGCCACCGGGCAACGAGCGCCTCGACAAAAGTCCTGATACGCGCTGTTGGCTCGACGCCCCGACCACCCATGAACTCACCATGGAGGTCCGTGAACACCACGCGCGCCGCAGCGTCGCCGTCAGGACGCTCGCCTTCCCATACAGCCAGGTCGTAACTCATGATCGCATTCTGCACGTCCTCGCCGACAAGTCCCCTGTCGAACGTTCACCGTAGATGATCAGGGCTTCACGGAACTTCGGGCGGAGCCATTTTCCGCGCCCTCATCACCAAGCAGCGGCCGTGATCGACGAAGTAATGGAGGAGGTGAAGGCGTGGTTCTCGTCGAACAGCTGGCGGCTTTGGAGGCAGTGGAAGAGCTGGCCGAGCAGTCGGTTCAGGAGGTTGCGTTGGGCGCCGGCGTGCCAGTCTCCGTGCTCGCGTCGGCGGCGGTAGTGGGCGTCGGCGCCGGGCGAGGCTCGGAGCGAGGAGA
>NZ_BAAALF010000981.1:0-567 GCF_039528135.1 Kitasatospora nipponensis
GCACGACCACTACGACGTGGTCGTCGGCAACCCGCCGTACATCACGCCCAAGGACAAGGCCCAGAACAGCGCGTACCGGGCGCTGTACGGCTACTGCAAGGGCAAGTATGCCCTCACGGTCCCGTTCATGGAGTTGTTCTTCAACCTCGCCCGATCCGGCGATCGGCCTGGCTGGACGGGGCAGATTACGTCCAACTCGTTCATGAAGCGCGAGTTCGGCACGCCGATCATCGAGAAGTTCCTGGCGAACAAGGACCTTCGGTCGGTGATCGATACGTCGGGCGCGTACATCCCGGGACACGGCACGCCCACTGTCATTCTCATCGGCCGAAACCAAGGCAAAGTCGACGATACGGCGCGCGCTGTGCTCGGTGTCCGCGGCGAACCGGGGCGACCCGAGGACCCAGCGAAGGGCCTCGTGTGGTCGAGCATCGTCAACCACGTCGACGACCCCGGCTTCGAGAATGACTGGGTTACAGTGGCGAACCTAGATCGAAGCGCGCTCAATGGTCATCCATGGAGTCTCGCTGGAGGTGGCGCAGTCGAGCTAAGTGAAGCCATTCAGGA
>NZ_BAAALF010000982.1:0-566 GCF_039528135.1 Kitasatospora nipponensis
CGCTGGCCGTGATGTTCACCCGCGTCTACGTCGGCGCCCACTACCCGCCGGTGGTGCTGGCCGGGGCGGCCCTGGGCGCGGGCACCGCGGCGCTGCTCGGCCGGGTGCTGCCCCCGCCCGCGGCCACGCCGCCCGCCGGGCCGAGCGGGCCACCCGGCCCGGTGGTCCCGCTGGCCGCGCTGGCGGACGGCGCGGGCCTGCACGTGGTGGTGAACGCCGGCTCGGGGCAGTCGGCCCTGCCCGGCCTGCCCGACCTGCGCACCGGCGCCGCGCGGGCCAACCCCGACGAGGTGCGGATCCGCGCCCTGCTGCCACGGGCCGAGGTCGAGTTGTGCGAGGAGGGCGAGGAGTTGGCCGCCCTGCTGGCCGACGCGGCCGGCCGGGCCCGCCCGGAGGGCGGCGCGCTGGGCGTCACCGGCGGCGACGGCACGGTCAACCTGGCGGCGGGCCTGGCCCCCCCGCCCGGGCTGCCCCTCGCGGGCTCCCCCGCCGGCCCCCCCCCCCCCCCCGCCCGCGCCAAGGACGTCATCAAGTCCGGTGGTGAGTGGATCAGTTCGGTCGAGCTG
>NZ_BAAALF010000983.1:0-566 GCF_039528135.1 Kitasatospora nipponensis
GTGATCTTCCGTCGGAGATCGGTCGAAATCCGCTCGTACTGGTTGGCCATGGTGCTGGGTCACCGTCCTGTCGTGTTCTCCCGCTCATCCTAAGTCCTAAAGAGGTGTTGACGACTAGCTGATGGCCCGTCATAGTTCTAGCAACTCCTCAAGAGGACTTGAGAACTAGAGGAGTTGAGAACTTGTGGCGTTCGCTACGAGTTGGCTGCTCCGGGAGCGGAACTGCTCCTGGTGCTGTGCGAAGGAGTCGGACCATGAAGTTCATCCCCGTCGACACGACCGGCGCGCTGGTGATGGTGGCCCAGGAGCCCCGCCCGAAGCTGAAGAACCGGCAGACCGGTGAGCTGGCCTTCGACACCGAGACCGGCGCCCCGCTGATGACCCTCGACGTGACCTTCGTGGCCAACGGCCAAGCCGACATCCTGTCCCTGACCGTGCCGCAGCCCGGGGTGCCCGACGACCTGACTCCCGGGACCCTGGTCGCCCTGACCAAGCTCATCGCCCGGCCGTGGGAGAACGAGTTCAACGGCCAGAAGCGCTCCGGCATCGCCTTCCGCGCCGACGCG
>NZ_BAAALF010000984.1:0-566 GCF_039528135.1 Kitasatospora nipponensis
CGGCATTCCGTCGGCCGTCGGGGGTACGCTGTCGTCATCCACGGGGTGTCATGCAGGCCATGCGGACCATGCGGACCGCACGATGTCTGCTCCAGCCGGCGCCACGGCGCGGCCAGTACTGAGCCATCGTCAGCACCGCTTCACTGCTGGGCGTCAGGAGCACCGGGGATCCCGGTGACCGACCCCCGCACCTTCCTGCCCTCCAGGGCGAGTCGCGCAGCGCCGCGCAGGCCACCGCCCGAGGGACTTCCATGGGCCCGTCGGCCATTTCGCCACGCCCCGCCTCCGGCTGCCCCCGGGCGGGTCATTCCTGTGGCTCGAGAAAAATACACCGGCCCGACATGCCGAATTTCCGCTCATTGAATCCGAGGGACCTCTGGTGGACATTTTCTCCAAAGTGACGAGTTACAGATCGGCCCGTGATGCCATGGCAGCCGGGCTCTACCCGTACTTCCTGCCGCTGACCGGCCACGAGGGCACCACGGTCACGCTGGGTGACCAGGAGCTGGTCATGTGCGGCTCCAACAACTACCTCGGACTGACCTCCGACCCCCGGGTCAAGAAGG
>NZ_BAAALF010000985.1:0-565 GCF_039528135.1 Kitasatospora nipponensis
CTGGGCGTCGGCGCCCTGCTCGACCGAGGAGATCTGCTCGTAGCCGGAGGAGTCGGCGATGTTGTAGGCCGGGTTCTTGCCGTTGGTGGACTCCCAGACCGCCTTGAAGTCCTGGACGCCGATCTGCTTGCCGTCCGACCACTTGGCCTTGGGGTTGAGCTTGTAGGTCACCACCTGCGGCGACTTGGAGGTGACCTCGGCCGAGACCAGGTACTCCGGCACCGGCTTGAAGACGCCCTTGGCGTCGGTGCGGAACAGCTTGGCCTGGGTGTACTCCATGATCGAGACCGCGTCGCCGTACCGGCCGTCCACCTGGTACGGGTTCCACTGGGTGATCCACTGCTGGAGCGGTGGCCGGAACTCGCCGCCGTCCTTGATTCTGTCCAGCGGTTGCGGGTTGTTGTCCTCGGCGTCCTGGGTCGGCACCACGTTCTTGGTCACGTCCCCCGAGCCCGAGCCGGCCGAGCTGCACCCGGTGACGGCCAGCGTCAGTGCGATCGCGAGGACGGCGGCGCGGCGCAGGCCGCGGGCGGTGGTGAAGGCGTCCATCAGGGGTTCCCCCGGG
>NZ_BAAALF010000986.1:0-565 GCF_039528135.1 Kitasatospora nipponensis
GCCCGGCCCGCCGGCCGGGGCGGGGGTCCGTCGTCGGCGGGCCGCGACCAGCACCGCGAGCAGGACCAGTACGACCAACGCCGCTATCAGCCACTTCTCCATCCGCAGACCGTACAACCACGTCCCGGTACAGCTGTGACAGTTGAGCATTTATCCGTTTGGTGCTGCTGATTTGTCACGGAACGACCACGGAGTCCCTTCTGCACTAAAGATTCTCGTTGGGCCGGAAAAGCTGATCGCGAGCTCCCGACAGCAACCCTCGGAACCCTCCCTGAAGGTGGCCCAGATGTCCTCACGCAGCGACGAGTTGTGGTCGTACACCGAGATCGCCCGGCACATCAACGTGCAGGCCGACACCGTGCGCAACTACCGGCGGCACGGCCTGCTGCCGGATCCGGACATGATCGACGGCAGTGGCCATCCACGCTGGTTCGCGGGCACCATCCGCGCCTGGGCCCGGAACCGCCCCGGCAACCGCTGAGGCTCCCCGCCCCCGTCTCCCGCACCGCCGTCCGGCCCGCCCCGTTGTGGTGACATCAGCCACAGCACGGCACGGAGACGGGGG
>NZ_BAAALF010000987.1:0-565 GCF_039528135.1 Kitasatospora nipponensis
GGCTGGCTATCCTCCCGCCGGTGCTGATCACGACGATCCGTCCCATGGGTGCCTCCTGCAAGGGGAACAGCCCGGCACCGACTGTTTGCCGGGGCCGGGCTGTCTGTTGGTCTCCGCGGGTGGCGGAACGCTCACCAGCAAGAATAGGCGAGAAGGTGCGCAATGCGATCGCGAATTCTTGCCAGAGGTGACATGGAGTGGGCAATATGATCGCGTGATGGATCAGATCGACAGGGATATCTTGCGCGAGCTCCAGCGCGACGGGCGGCTGAGCAACCAGGAGCTGGCCCAGCGGGTCGGGCTGACGCCCTCGCCGTGCATGCGCCGGGTCCGCCAGCTGGAGCAGGACGGGGTGATCCAGGGCTACCGCGCGGTGATCGACCCAGCGGCGGTCGGCCGCAGCTTCGAGGTGCTGGTCTCGGTCGAGGTCCGCCGCGAGCGCGAGGCGGTCGAGGCGTTGCGCACGCAGCACGCGGGTGATCCGGAAGGGATGCTCACCGGGCTGGCGCGCGAGCTCGCGGCCGTCAGCTGCGCTCCGGGGTTCCGCGGCTGCCCGTACATCAAC
>NZ_BAAALF010000988.1:0-565 GCF_039528135.1 Kitasatospora nipponensis
CGCTGCACCTTGGCCCCGGCTCCGATCGTGCGGGTGAGGGTGAACCGGCCCTGCCCGAGTGCGGTGAGGGAGGTGACACCGGGCAGTCCGTTGGCGTCCAGGCCGGTGTAGCCGAGGGAGCGCTGGAAGGCGGCGTAGGCGGTGACGGTGGTGGTGCCGAAGTACCCGTCCACCCGGCTGGCGTCGAGGAGGCCGCGGGCCTGCAGGGCCTGCTCGACGGCCAGGACCGAGTCATGGGCCCCCGGGGTCTGCGTGCTGTCGGCGCGGCGGGGATCGATCTGGGCGGCCAGGACGGTGGCTTCCATGTTCACCACGGGCAGCGCGGTGGCGACGGCCGCCGGCGCCTCGGCGGGGAGCGGCGAGGTCGCCGCCTGGGCCTGTGCGGCGCTCAGCACCAGGCCGCTCAGGACGGCGACAGCCGTGAGCAGTCGGGTGGCGGTGGTGCGGGTCTTGATGGCGGATGCCATGGGGTGGTTCCTTACTGGTTCGGTGGAGGATCGGCCCTGACCTGGTCCCGGTGTCGGGCACTGGCGGGCGAGAGGTCTGGTGGAGGCGCCCGGCTGGG
>NZ_BAAALF010000989.1:0-279 GCF_039528135.1 Kitasatospora nipponensis
TGGGCGTGCAGGTGTCGGTGAGCACCGAGCCCGAGAGCCAGAACTACCGCAGCCAGCTGACCGTGCGTGCGGTGCAGGACGACGGCACGGCACACACGGTGTCGGGTGCGGTCACCGGCAAGGACGAGGTGCAGAAGCTGATCGAGATCGACGGCAGGCACTTCGACATCCGGGCCGAGGGCCACATGCTGCTCATGGAGTACCCGGACAAGCCGGGCATCATGGGCCGTGTCGGCACGGTGCTCGGTGAGGCGGGCGTGAACATCGACGCCGCGCAGA
>NZ_BAAALF010000989.1:289-565 GCF_039528135.1 Kitasatospora nipponensis
GGCTGCTCGACCGGATCGGTGCCGCCGTGTCGGCGCGCAAGATCCGGTCGATCTCGTTCCCGTGATCGCGGGCAGCGCCTACCAGGTCCGAACCATCACATTCGAGTAAGACGCTACGAATTACGCTATTGGGTGACATCCCCGATGGTGTTGGCTGGTTGATCACGCACTGTCAACCTCCCGGCCCATTGGGGGTGCCCCAGTATGAATCGCTGGCAAGCACGCTTGCTCGCGACCTGCTCGACCGCCTTACTCGCCGCCACGGTTGCGGCCGGT
>NZ_BAAALF010000990.1:0-565 GCF_039528135.1 Kitasatospora nipponensis
GAAGATGTTGGCGATCGTGCTGCACCACACCGCCCGGGTCCTGCCGTCGCTGATCGTGTCCATCGGTGCCCTCATTGGGCATGGGAAAAGCCCTGGCGTCAGCCAGGGCCTCGGGGTTGGCGGTGGGTCAGATGCGCAGAGCTGCGACGGTCACGGACGCGGTGGAGGAGTACGTCACGGCACAGGTCCCGTCTACCGCGCCGGCGTACAGCTCCGCGCTGATCGGGCCGATCATCTTGTCGCCGGTGGTGGCGGGCACCGTGACGACCGTGTCGGCCACGGCCTGGCCGCGGACCTTGGCGGTCGCGGTGAGGGTGACGGTCATGCTGGCCCCGGCGGTGTTCTTGACGTGCAGCCAGGCCCGGTCGTCACACGGGACGGTGGTGGAGGCAACGGCGGGGGCAAAGATCGGGGTGAGGCCGGCCAGGCTCACCGCCTGGGGTGTCAGTTGGGGCAAAAGGAGTCTCCGATCAGGCGGGTGCGGATCTCAACCGGTACTGCACCGGCAGGTAGTACAGGGGCGGGGTCACGTCGTCGTCCCTCTGCAGCGGCGGGCCGCCGAGCT
>NZ_BAAALF010000991.1:0-564 GCF_039528135.1 Kitasatospora nipponensis
CCGGCGCAGGGCGGCGTCAGCGGCGGCAGGCTGGCAGGGATGTCAAGCGAGGTTGAGAGTGCGATCTGAGACGAACGCCAGGCGCTCGGCGAACTTCCCCTCCGGGTCGTCGCTGACGCTGGTCAGGGCGACCATCGCGGTGAAGATGACGTCGCACAGCTCGTTCTCGACCTTGGTCCAGCCCTCGGGGTCCTTGCCCTTGCGCGGATTCTGGCCGAGGGCGAGGGCAAGGGCTTCGTGCACCTCCCCGGTCTCCTCCGCGACCTTCCCGATCCGCATCGCCACTTCGAGGTCGCGGCCCAGCGGGGTGTAGCCGTCGAGCATGGCCGTGATCTTGCCGATGGTCTCCCAGGCGTTGCCGTTCATCGTGCTGTTGCTCCCGTGCTCTCGGTGGTGTCGGTCGGCCCGACGCTACTCCCGGGGGCAGGGGCGGCGCTGACGATCCGCTCGGCTACCTCCTCGGGGGTGAGGCGGGTGGTGTCGATGACGAGGGTCGGGACACCGAGCCGGTTGAGGACTGGCACCGCCTCGGCGTACAGCTCGACCTCGCGCACGGTGTCAGCG
>NZ_BAAALF010000992.1:0-564 GCF_039528135.1 Kitasatospora nipponensis
CATGGACCGTGCCTGTCGACAGTCCACCTCCCACGTTGAACGTCACGGTCTGCGGGCCGGAAGCCCTCGTGGTCTCGATGACCGTGGACCAGTCGTGGTTGTCGGGCGACTTCAGGGACACATAGCTGCCCTGCGTGTAGGACGATCCGCCCAGGTATCCGGAGCCGCTGTCGAGGTAGCGCCAGCCCGGCTGCGCGAACTGGGTGGTATGGGCCATCGCCCAGGTCGACAGACCCACGTCATAGGCACCCGACCAGGGCTGGTCCGCCCTGATCAGCCCCTGTCCCACGAAGGAGACATCGGGATAGGCGCTCGCCACGATCGGCCAGTTGATGTTCGCGACCATCCGGCCCTGGAGGTAGACCAGGTTGTTCGTGCGGGCCATCGGTGCTCCGCCGGCTTGGTGGTCCAGCGTTCCGTTCTCGCTGGCCCACAGCGGCAGCCCGAGCCCCTTGGCCGTCGGCGTGCTGGTGCACTGGGTGTAGGAACTGGAGCCGCTGTACGGGGAGCACGGGTAGTGGTTGCCGACCACTGCCGGGGGCGCCCTGTACGTCGGGGTGGTTG
>NZ_BAAALF010000993.1:0-564 GCF_039528135.1 Kitasatospora nipponensis
CGACCTGGACCCGGCGGCAGTGCAGGCTGTCTCCGGCACACCCATCGGCGCGCAGGCCAAGGCCGATGCCACTCTCGCGGGGGGAAACCCCCGATGAACCACCAGCCAGCCCACGAGCATGACCGGGACGATCACCTCATGAATGGTCAACTGAGCAGCAGCGACGGCCAGTCGCAGCCGCTGCGCCTCGGCACCCGCCGGAGCGGCCTGGCGATGGCCCAGTCGGGCATGGTCGCCCGCACGGTCGGGCGGGTCACCGGGCGCCCCGTCGAGCTGGTGGAGCTGCACGGCCAGGCCGTCGGACCCAGCCACACCATCGGGGTGGAGCTGTCGCAGCCGGAACTGGGCCGCCTGATCGGCGCCGGTACCGACGCGGTCGGCCGGGCCATGCACCGGCTCAAGGCCGCTGGACTGGTGCGGTCGCAGTACCGGAGCGTCACGGTGCTCGACCTGGCCGCGCTGCACCGCCGATCAGCCCGACCCCGAGCAGACCGAGACCGCCGCCGGCGGAGGCGGGCGCCGCGGCGGTCTTCCGGGGCGCCCGGGGGCGGGTCACCTCTGGCG
>NZ_BAAALF010000994.1:0-564 GCF_039528135.1 Kitasatospora nipponensis
CTTCCTGATCGTGCCGGTGCTGCTCGGCTTCGCCCTGTCCTTCACCAACGCGCGGCTCATCTCCCCCGAACCGTTGCGCTTCGTCGGCTTCGACAACTTCGTCCGGGCGTTCACCATCGACCCGACGTTCTTCCGCTCGGCCCTCAACACCTTCGCCTTCGCGGCCGTGGTCGTCCCCGTCCAGGCCGGCTTCGGACTGTTCCTCGCCCTGATGGTCAATCAGAAGATCCGCGGCGTGACCGCGTTCCGGGTCATCTTCTTCATCCCGGTCGTGACCTCGATCGTCGTGGTCTCGATCCTGGGGAAGTTCATGTACCAGCCGGACGGGCTGCTCAACTCCTTCATCAACTCGATCACCTTCGGCGCCTGGCAGGGCCCCGCCTGGCTCGACAACCCCAGCACCGCCCTGTTCGCGATCATCGTGCTGTCCGTCTGGCAGGCCGTCGGATTCCACATGCTGATCTGGCTGTCGGGTCTGCAGACCATCCCCGAGGAGCTCTACGAGGCGGCTCGCATCGACGGCGCCGGGACCTGGCGCCAGTTCAGGGACGTCACTTGGCCGTG
>NZ_BAAALF010000995.1:0-563 GCF_039528135.1 Kitasatospora nipponensis
TCGTGGTGACCCCGGAGGCCAGCGAGGCCTCCATGATCCGCGGCGAGAGCAGGTGGACGTGGGTGTCGATCGACCCGGCGGTGGCGATCAGCCCCTCACCCGAGACGATGGTGGTGCCGGTGCCGACGACCACCTCGACGCCGTCCATCGTGTCGGGGTTGCCGGCCCGCCCGATCGCGGCGATCCGGCCGCCGATCAGGCCGATCGAGGTCTTCACGATGCCCTGGACGGCGTCGATGACCAGGACGTTGCTGATCACCACGTCGCAGGTGTCGCGGACGGCGGCGGCCTTCAGGTGCAGGCCGTCGCGGGCGGTCTTGCCGAAGCCGGCGAGGAACTCGTCGCCGGGGGCCTGCGAGTCGGACTCGACCCGGACGATCAGCCCGGAGTCGCCGAGCCGGATCCGGTCACCGGCCCGCGGGCCGTGTACGGAGATGTAGTCGTGGGGGGAGATCGAGGTCACGATTCCACCTCCGGGTCGTCGAAGTCGGTCAGGTATCCGGTGGCACGGGCCTTGGCGAGGGCGGCCTCGCGGGCGCCGGGGGCGTCGAGGGGGCCGTCGA
>NZ_BAAALF010000996.1:0-563 GCF_039528135.1 Kitasatospora nipponensis
CCTGGGCGCAGCTGTTCGTGAACGCGGGCGCGAAGTTCGCCGGACCGGTGTCCGAACACCACGACGGGTTCTCGATGTGGAACAGCTCGGCCAACGAGTGGAACTCCGTCCAGCACGGGCCGCGTCTGGACCTGCTGGCACTTTTCCGCGACGCCATCCGGGGCAAGGGCCTGAAGCTTCTCGTGGCCATGCACCACGCGTTCAACTTCAACGGCTTCTACGACCACGTGCCCGCCCAGCCGACCGCCGGCCTGAAGAAGCTGTACGGGCAGCTCGGCACCGCCGCGGAGAACCAGCTGTGGTTCGACAAGCTCAAGGAGGTCGTGGACCTGGCGCAGCCGGACATCCTCTGGGAGGACTTCGACCTGAGCCTGGTCGACGAGAGTCAGCGGCTGAACTTCCTCTCCTACTACTACAACCAGGCCATCTCCTGGGGCAGAGAAGTCGTGGCCACCTACAAGGACGGCTACAACAACAACGGCGAGATGTTCGACTACGAACGCGGCGGACCGGCCGACATCACCAGCCCGTACTGGCTGACCGACGACAGCGTCAGCGACTCC
>NZ_BAAALF010000997.1:0-563 GCF_039528135.1 Kitasatospora nipponensis
ACTCGCCGCCGGCCAGGCCGACCTGGTGCTGGCGGCCGTGGTCTGCGCACCCGACCCGACCCTGATCCACCTCTCCTTCTCCGACCTGCACGCCTACCCCGAGAACGGCTTCAGCCAGCCCTTCGACGCCGCCTCGGCCGGCATCCTGACCGGCCAGGGCGCCGGCATGGTGGCCGTCAAGCGGCTCGCCGACGCCCAGCGCGACGGCGACCGGATCCACGCCGTGATCGACGGCATCGGCCTCTCCAACGACGGCGCGGGCCGTCATCTGCTGGTCCCCAACGCCGCCGGACAGCACCGCAGTTACCAGCTCGCCTACGCCGAGGCCGGGGTGGCCCCGGGCGACATCGACTACCTGGAGTGCCACGCCACCGGCACCCCGATCGGGGACAGCACCGAGGCCGACTCGGTGGTCCGCTGGTTCGGCGAGCAGGGCTCGGTGCCGCTGCTCGGCTCGGTCAAGGGCAACATCGGCCACCTGCTGACGGTGGCCGGGCTGAGCAGTCTGCTGAAGGTCGGGCTGGCCAAGCAGCACCGCGAACTCCCCCCCACCATCCGCGTGT
>NZ_BAAALF010000998.1:0-562 GCF_039528135.1 Kitasatospora nipponensis
CGTCCACCCTCCAGCGCGCGTCGGGCCGGTCCACCTCGCCGCCGAGCCGGGCGGCGTTGAAGTGCGCCAACCCGGCGGGGTAGTGACAGTCGAGCACCACGCACTGCAGCTTGCCGATCATCGGGACCACTCCTGGAGCAGACGGGGACCTGTGCCCCTCCAGCATCCCGCCGACCGGGCCGGACCGGCCGAGGACACGGTGACGTTCAGCCCGGACGCCCAAGGGGACGATGTACTACGAGTAGTACGCTGGTCCCATGGCTACCTCCAGCGAAGTGCCGGCGCGTGAGCTCAACCAGCAGACCGCCCAGATCCTCGCCCGGGTGGAGGCCGGCGAGACGGTCACGGTCACCAAGAATGGCCGCCCAGTCGCCATACTGCGGCCGTACGGCCTGGACGACCCGCCCTCCTACGGGTTCCGCACCGACCCGATGGGCGAGGACCCGTACTTCCAGGAACCGCCGACCATCGAGTTCGAACCGATGGACGTGGACGAGCAGGATGACCTGATGCGGCAGGGGTTCGGCCTTGACTGACCGCCCCGGCCTCCCGGTCGCCGGCG
>NZ_BAAALF010000999.1:0-562 GCF_039528135.1 Kitasatospora nipponensis
CTCCCGCAGGGCCGCCAGTAGCGCCCGGCCCAAGTCATCGGGCACGTCGACCTGTTCACCGCCGAAGCCGACCCTCACCACAGAACCCCTAAACAGTAGACCCTGCCCAAATGCTACACCTGTCTGCTGTGGGTGGCGCAGAGGGAACCCGAACACTGGCGGGATCAAGGCGTTGGCCGACCTCGGGCGCATGTGCCGCTTCCGTTCGACCACCGGACCGTATGCGGTCGCGGACGTCGTGCCCGAGTTCGGCATGTGGCTGACGTTCCTGGTCGAGCGGGCCGAACAAGCCGGCACCTGCCTGCTGCTGCCCGTCACCAGCATGCTCTCCGAACACTGGGCCACCGGCCAGAGCACCCTGGAGGACCAGAGCCTCGCCTCCCTCCTGGCCTGGATCTCCCCGTCTCCCGGGACGGATGTCGCACAGGCCATGGCCGATGCGGAGAGCCCGGACATCTGCCCTCCTGCGGGCCCCACGACATCCCCCCAGTTCGACAACCGTGACCTGGCCCCGGCCATCAAGCGCTTCCACGCCGCGCACACGGCCCGCGACCCGGTGGGC
>NZ_BAAALF010001000.1:0-562 GCF_039528135.1 Kitasatospora nipponensis
CCTGGTGGGCCACTCGATGGGCGGCAAGGCGGCCCGGCAGGTGCTGGCCCTCGCCCCCGACCGGGTGCAACGGCTGGCCGGGCTGACCCCCGTACCGGCCGGGCCCTACCCGCTGGGGGACGCCTTCGACCTGTTCCACGGCGCGGCCGCGCACCCCGAGAACCGCCGCGCGATCCTCGACCTGGTCACCGGCAACCGGGTCACCGGGGTCTGGCTGGACCGGATGACCGCCCAGTCCGTGAACGACTCCCGGCCGGAGCCCTTCGCCTCCTACCTGACCGACTGGACCACCGTCGACCTCGCCCCCAAGGTGGCCGGACTCCCGCTCCCGGCCCGGGTCTTCGTCGGCGAACACGACCTGGCCCTGAACCCCGAGCTGTACCGCTCGACCTGGGTCACCCACTACCCGAACGGCGACCTCGAACTGCTGCCCAACTCGGGGCACTACCCGATGTACGAGATCCCGGTGGCGCTGGCGACCACTCTGGAGGCGTTCCTCCGGGAGTGAGTTGCACTGTCCAGGGGCTCGGGGAACTGCGAGGAGATCTGGCGTTCGGGTCAC
>NZ_BAAALF010001001.1:0-561 GCF_039528135.1 Kitasatospora nipponensis
TGGTCGTCGAAGCCCTGGCCGTGCGCGGTGCAGTTCTCCTCGACGCTCTTCAGGTGCTCCGCGTAGGAGTCCGAGAAGCGGGTCTCGGTCGGCGACACCGCGATGAAGTACGCCCAGTTGCCCGGGGTCGGGTTGAGCATCGCCTTGAGCGCGTCCTCCCCCGGGTTGGAGATCGGCGTGGGCGGCAGGCCCTTGATCGCGTAGGTGTTGAACTTGGTCGACCCGTCGTCGATCTCCTTCGACGTCAGCTTGGTGCGACCCAGGAAGTACTGCAGCGTGGTGTCCATGCCCAGCTTGTGCTGGGTGGTGTCGGTGTTCAGCCGGTTGCTGATGACCCGGGCCATCTTGCCGAAGTCCGTCGAGTTGTTGCCCTCGGCCTGCAGGATGCTGGCCGCGATCAGCACGTCGTAGCCGCTCTTCACACCGGCCTTCTGCGCCCCCGCGTCCAGGTTGAGCGCCTGGAAGTGCTGGGTGGCGGTGTCGACCATCTGCTTGAGCAGGTCCTCGGGCTTCATGCCCTGGCTGATCGAGTACTTGGTCGGGTACAGGAAACCCTCGATG
>NZ_BAAALF010001002.1:0-561 GCF_039528135.1 Kitasatospora nipponensis
ATCCTCCCCACGGCAAGCCCCTTCCAAGAACCTTACTTCGCTCGCCAAGTTAGACTCAAATCTGCTCTCGCGCGCCAACGACACCCTAAATCACTGCCGACAAAAGCGGGAACGTTCCACCGCCGGTGGCGCATTCTTCGCCGATGAGGTGGTTGGCTTGAATGCCGTCGGGTTGGGCGGCGCCATCCGACCCCAAATCCCTGCAATGCCCCTCATTCTTAAAAAGTTCCTAGCCATGTTGCTCGGTAGCCACGCGCCACTCGGCTTCGAACGTCTCGGCCTCGATCTTCTCGGGGATGAACTCCTCCTGCTCAGAGATTTCCTCGGCCGAGGGCATAAGTGTTTCGGAGAGCTGCGTCGACCCCGTCGCCCGCGTGGCGTCAGCAAAGTCCGCATGGCCGTCTCGATAAATCTCGACCTTCCGGACCTCTTCTCCGTTGAGAATCTCACTCAACAGTGAGACAGGCTCGTCATCAAAATCGTGAATCCAGGCAACACGCAGGTATCTCCTCATCGGTTCGTCCCCGAGGAGGTGATGCGCCTACTGATGTCGAGCGGAAG
>NZ_BAAALF010001003.1:0-561 GCF_039528135.1 Kitasatospora nipponensis
GACGCGCCGTCCGCGCCGTGGCCCGGCGGGCCGCCAGCGCGGCCGGGTGCCAGAGCACCTCACGGAGGGCCGCGCTCTGCTCGATCTGCTGCCGCAGCCGCCGACCGGCGGCCGCCGAAACCCGAGCCTGCACAGGACCCTCCTCAACCTGAAAAACGTCCCGTCCAAGCCCCCGGCGGACAGCCCATCAGCAAGCCGTGCAGGTGTCAACGCCCATGCGCGGATTGCCTGCTATGCCCCAAATGACCGGCTGTCCGCACCGTCACCCCGCACCCTTTGCGGTGTCCTGACCGTCCATTCGGGTGACTCCGCCGTGTGGGTGCCGGGGTCGGGTGGGGTGGGCGCGGGTAGGACTGGGGGGTCCCGTACGGCTTCACTGACCGCAGGAGCCCAAGAGTGGCCGCATACCTCGACCGTGCAACCGGCAGTCCGCAGGCTCCCGCCGAGGATCCGCCGCCCTCTCCCGAGCTGGTGGCGCTGGCGCACGCGCACGGGGTGGACAGTACGTACGACCCGGGCTCGGGGCCGGTGCAGGTGGCGCCGCACACGCTGGTGGCGGTG
>NZ_BAAALF010001004.1:0-561 GCF_039528135.1 Kitasatospora nipponensis
CTCCGGTGATCGATTGTCGAAAAGCACGCGGAATCGTCGTGATTTTCCCAT
Organism: Kitasatospora nipponensis; assembly: GCF_039528135.1. Taxonomy (NCBI): domain Bacteria; kingdom Bacillati; phylum Actinomycetota; class Actinomycetes; order Kitasatosporales; family Streptomycetaceae; genus Kitasatospora; species Kitasatospora nipponensis. The sequence goes on from NZ_BAAALF010001004.1 coordinate 52, forward strand.
TTTTGTATCGTATCAATTTTCGGTGTGGTGACGGATTGTTTTCCAAGGGTTGGAGGAAGTAGTTCACCCGGCTTGTTTCCGGAATGGATACTAAGGTGGAGGACGGTTTTCCTCGTCCCCGCCGGGAGGCTGGACCATGGTTTCTTCTATTCAGGTGGAAGACCTCTACAAGGTGTTCGGCCGCCGTGCCGACGAGGCGGTGAGCGTCCTGCTGCGTGAGGGCGGTCCCGTGGACGCGGCCGTGCCGGGCACCACCGCGGCCGTCGTGGATGTGTCGTGCGACGTGCGTTCCGGCGAGATTTTTGTGGTGATGGGGCTTTCCGGATCGGGTAAATCGACACTGCTGCGGATGTTGAACGGAATCCTTCCCGTGACCCACGGTCGGGTCTATCTGGACGACGTCGAGCTGACCGCCATGGCGGCCCGGCAGATTCGCGACATGCGCAAGCGGCACATGAGCATGGTCTTTCAGCATTTCGCCCTGTTTCCTCACCGCACCGTGCTGCAGAA
>NZ_BAAALF010001005.1:0-560 GCF_039528135.1 Kitasatospora nipponensis
CGGACGCCGACTCAGCTTCCCGAGTTCATGCGCCGCTGCTCCGTGATCAGCCAAGCCCTGGTCACCTCGGCCACGTGGTTGCCGAAGTCCCGGTTCATCAGCTGCCTCGGTGTCATTGAGCCGGGCACACCCGTGCCTTCGACCTTGTCACCCTTACGGTAACCAGTGCCGTAGTGGATGGGCACATCCCCGTGCGACGTGGACAGGAAGCCCGAGCAGTTGGCGTGACCCGCGCCCCGGCCGCAGGGTTCGCGTTCGGTGTAGAGGCTCAGTACCTGGTACTGGTCCTTCGGGTCGGGGCGGGTGTTGTTCAGGTTGTCGTGCCAGGTCCCCAGATGGGTCTCCGAGTGCAACGGGGGGATGCCCGCGCGCTCGCTGCTCGGCGGCACCGAGCTCTCGACGATGTAGCTGATCTCCTTGGTCTTGGGGTCGTACACCTCCATCACGGCGTAGTTCTTGCCGGTGAGGTCCGGGCGGTGCACCGCCTGGTCGAGGGCGGCCTCGAAGCTCTTGGCCCCGAACGCGTCCTTGATGTCCTGCTTGGTTTTCGCGGCATCCGG
>NZ_BAAALF010001006.1:0-560 GCF_039528135.1 Kitasatospora nipponensis
CTCGTTGGCGAGCTGCCGGACCCGCCCCCTCGGCTCACCCATGTTGCTGACAAGGACCACCGCTGAGAAGTCGCTATTGGCCATTTGTTCCAGCACCCTGCGCAGCCGGACCGAATCGAACACGGAGTCCGGGTCGCCGTACTTGACCACGACGGCAACTGACTTGTCCTGCACTCGGACCACGAAGTCGGCAAGCGAGTCCCTCACAGGCGTCAAGGTGGCACCAGGCGGCAAGGCAGCAGTGAGACTGTTGCGAATTACCACGTCGTACGCCGCTCGCGCGAGGCTAACCAGCTGAGGGTCCTGGCGAATCCGAGGATCGTAGGTCGCAGCAGTATCAACGACCGTAAGAGCTTGCTCGGGCGTGCGGGCCGCCTCGACCTCTTCCTTCACCTGCTCGCGCTGCTCCCAGCCGATCTGGCCCGACGCCAGCTCCACCGAGGTGATCCTGCGACCAACAACGCCAATGAGCACGAGAAATGCCCCAATCGTGATCAGCGCCGTCGGGCCTGCCTCGACATCGCGGGTGAACACGGCGTACGCGCCAGCCGCCAGCATCG
>NZ_BAAALF010001007.1:0-559 GCF_039528135.1 Kitasatospora nipponensis
GATCCGATGCCCACCCCCCGTCCGGTGCTGCTCTCGGACGTGCGGGGTGCCCGGGAATGCCTGCCCCCGGAGCTGCTCCGTACCGGCCTGGTCGAGCCGGAGAATCCGGCCGCACTCGCACACTTGATCGCACAGGCGCTGAAAGATCCGATCGAGTGCGAACGGCTCGGCCTGCTGGCCCGTGAACGAATGTCCGATTATCACGATGTCCGAGGGGTGGTGCGCCAGGTGGAGCTGCTCTATCGAAACCTTCTTCGAGACGGCGTTCCCGGCCCTCGCGCGGCGGGGCGCCGTGACACCCGTGTCCCAGAGCGGTCCTGATCGTTTCTCAGACCGTGAATGCTCGCCGCGAAGGTGCTGCCGTGTTCGCATCTCGACCGGGTGACCCGAGGATTCAAAGTCCGAAAGTCTGATTAATGGGCGGGTGGAATGAAATGGCAAGTCAACTGCCTGCAATCAAGCCACCGTTCGGTAATGTCTGATTTTGCCTGCTTCGTTGTCATTTCTGAGCGCGGTTCTCGGAGTGACCCGAATGCCGCCCTTGGCAGCAGGTGCTACC
>NZ_BAAALF010001008.1:0-559 GCF_039528135.1 Kitasatospora nipponensis
AACAGCATGAAGCCGCCCTCGTTGTCGTGGCTGTAGTTGTACTGGAAGACCACGCCGGTGTTGCCGTAGTCGGAGTCGAAGGCCATCCCGTCGTTGTTGTCGGACAGCCTGCGGACGTGGTGCACCTCGTTGTACTGGACCGTGGTGTAGTCCGAATTGATGGTCCAGATACCGGCGTTGGAGCCCATCGGGCGCATCGCGAGGTCGTACGCGAGGGTGTGCTCCACCAGTGCGGGCCCGGCCCACTATGCCCTCCCCGCCGGTGTCGCTGATCGTGTTGCCCCGGAAGACCAGCCGGGTGCTGGGACGCCAGTTGACCGTGGAGCCGCAGCCGTCCCCGCTGCCGTAGCTGGGCCGGCACATCCAGCTGGAGCGGTTGGTCAGGCCCTCGCGGTCGACCCGGGCGATCCGGGAGTTCTGCACCAGGACGTCGTCGAAGTTGGTGGGGGTGACGGTGCCGGAGACCCGGAACTGGATGCCGTTGCTCCACTTGGTGGCGTCGCCGACCGAGGGCAGCAGCAGGCTCGGGGTGCGGGCGGGCCGGTCGGGTTCGAGCAGC
>NZ_BAAALF010001009.1:0-242 GCF_039528135.1 Kitasatospora nipponensis
CCTCGCCCCGGGCCACCCGCCAGTGGATCTGCTCGTCCCAGCTCGGGACCGGTCCGGCGGTCTCCATCGCCCCTCCCCCTGCTTCAGGTCCACGGTAACTGGCCGGGAATCGTCGGCGGGGGGAATCGTATGAAGAAGTTTCGAGTCGTCAGTTCATGGTGGCCATACGGACTTTCGTCGTTCGATCCGCGGTGGACAGATGTAGCAAGGGTGGTTCGCTCGTGGCGGGGGTCGGTTCGGCG
>NZ_BAAALF010001009.1:252-559 GCF_039528135.1 Kitasatospora nipponensis
CACCCGCTCCGACCTGGCCTTCCGACGGTCGGAGCGGGTGGCCGGACGATCGCCGGTGCGACGCTCGCCAGAGTGAGCGGGACAGTATGCACTGCGCTGTCCCCCGATCGCTGGAATATGCCTGAAGCGCTTGCTGCGACCGTCCTGCCGGATCATTCTGAGGCGTATTCGTGACGGAGCCATGGCCGGTCCGACCGGGCCTCGAACTGCGAGTGCGGGTGGTGGAGCGGTGCAGGTACTTCAGGTCCAGTTGGCGGTCCAGGCGGACCCGGCCGAGGTCGGGCGGGCGCGCCGGTGGGTTCGCTCG
>NZ_BAAALF010001010.1:0-559 GCF_039528135.1 Kitasatospora nipponensis
AGCTCCAGATTCTGGTGGGGCAGAACGGAACGTGCGGAAGCTGCCGGTCCCGGTGGCCGGTCGGCGGGTAACTCTTGACGCGCCCATGATGATTGGGTGAATACCGAGATCCCGTCAAGGGGTCCGACCACTGCTCCGGACGGCCGAATCGACATCCCCGCAGGACATACCGGGACCACTGCCTCATGAAAACGGGACAACGGATGGCTCACCGTGGAGCCAAACCGACCACCCGGAGGCCACCGTGCCCGACCCCACCGAGCTCACCAAGTTCGCGGACCCGCTGCGAATCCCCCAGGTGCTGCGCCCCGAAGCCGAGCTGACGATCCGCCAGCTCTCGGCCGAGGTGCAGCTGCACTCCGAGCTGCCCCCGACCCCGATGTGGACGTACGAGGGCACCTTCCCCGGCCCGACCATCGAGGTCCGGCGCGGGCAGCGGCTGCGGATCGACTGGCAGAACCGGATCAGCACCCCGTACCCCGCCCAGATCGGCCACCTCCCGGACATCACCATGCCGCCGGCCGAGAACTCCCCTGGCATCGACCCCGCCCTGATCGAC
>NZ_BAAALF010001011.1:0-559 GCF_039528135.1 Kitasatospora nipponensis
GGAGGAACAGGGGCGCGTCCTCGCCCCTGGAGTGCTGCACCGCGACGATGGGGATCCCGCTGGCGTTGGCGGCGTCGATCGCGCGAGTGACGCGGGACAGGGACTCCGCGTGCGGCGGGTACTGGACCTCCAACGGGCCGTCGAAGTAGACCTGCTGGACGTCGATGACGACGAGCGCGCGTCGAGTAGTGGTCATGAAGTCCTCCTCGGACTGGCATGGGTCTCGGACTGGGTTCGCTGCGCCACTGGTGGCGCTTCGTGATCGATCCTGCCGAGGCTCTTACCTCCTGGCGAGTGGCGTGAATGCCGATATACAATGAATTCACGCCAAACGGAGGTGACGCCAAACGGAGGTGCGAGGTGCGAATCGGAATCCACGCGTTCGACGGCGTCACGATGTTCCACCTCTCGGTCCCGCAGATGGTCTTCGACGAGGTGACCCGGCAAGGCTTGGCGCACTGGGAGACGTTCCTGTTCAGTGACACGCCGGGCACGATCCGCACCGCTGAGGGTTACCGCATCGGAGACGTCACCCGGCTCGGAGGAGGCCGGGGTGCCG
>NZ_BAAALF010001012.1:0-559 GCF_039528135.1 Kitasatospora nipponensis
AGTTCGGCCGGACCACGGCGCGGAAGTCGGCCGCGGGGAACTCCCGCAGATGCTGGTACTGGTTCGGCGGCCCGAACCCCGGCTTGACCCCTGCGGGCAACGCGGCTGCCTGCTGCCGGGAGATGTCCATCGTCACCAGCGGATACAGGTAGAAGTACGCCTCACGGCTTAGCGTCCGCAGGTCATCAGCCAGCTTGCCCACACCACTCCCCTGCCCTCGAACTGATCCTTGCCCACACGCTGGCATGATCCGCAGGAATCAGCTACGCAGACCGGCGTGAGCGTGGGCCTAACGGGTGACATCGCAGCAGCGGGCGTAGGACCGGCCCGGAACCGTTCAACCTCGGTCCGACAGCGCTCGCCCCCGGCGCCGGCACAGAGCAGTCCGGGCGTCCTCCGACGCCAGTAGGTGGAGTCGAATACGAAACCAAACCTGCCCCCGGGGCATTCGGCCGTCCGCGTCGATGTCGTCGCGGGCAGCGGAAATCCGTCCGTCCAGCTGACGTTCCGGCTCCGCTACAACTCCTACTGAGAAACGTGGTCGCCCCGGTGCGTCATG
>NZ_BAAALF010001013.1:0-559 GCF_039528135.1 Kitasatospora nipponensis
TCCACGTCCTCGCGCTCTGCCCGGGCATGACCGCCACCGAGTGGCAGTCGCACGACGACGCACCCGCCGCGCTGGTGCAGACCCCCGAACAGGTCGTCGCCACCGCCCTACGCGCCCTGCGCCGCCGCAGCCGCCCCACGGTCGTGCCCGGCACGGCCAACCGCCTGCTCCTCGCCGCCGCCCGCATCCTCCCCCGCCACCGCACCCTCACCGCCCTCGCCCGCACCTGAAGGTGAGAGATGGCTCGGGGATAGTCCGGGCGCTCAGCGCCTCGTCTCGTACCTGGTCAGGACCACGCCGCAGGGAAGCGTTCGCGTCTCCACCAGGTTGAGGTTCACCCAGTCGTCCAGCGCGGTGAAGAACGGCGTGCCGCCGCCCACCAGGACCGGCGCGGTGGCCAGCACGTACTCGTCGATCAGCCCGGCCCGCATGCCCGCCCCGGCGAGCGTCGCGCCGCCGATGTCCATCGGGCCGCCGTCCTCGGCCTTGAGTCGGGTGATCTCGGCGACCGCGTCGCCGGTGACCAGGCGGGTGTTCCAGTCCACCTGGTCGACCGTCG
>NZ_BAAALF010001014.1:0-559 GCF_039528135.1 Kitasatospora nipponensis
ATCAGGACTCCACCGGCCGGTACCGGTTCCGGCTGCGCAACGGTCACGCCGCGCTCGCGGGGAGCGGAGCGTTCGGCACTCGGCCCGAGGCGGAGGATGCGATCAAGGCGCTGTGCGAGGGTGTGCCGAGCGGGGGTATCTGCATGCAGCCCAACGGAGTGCCCCAGTCGTGACGGCCGCTCGACCGGCGGGCTGCGGTGGCCCGATCGTCGGTCGACGCCTCACGTCGCCGCGTCACCGCCGGGAAAGCCCAGAGGTCGGTATCGACTTGTCGGTTCGGATGCCGGTGTGGGTGTACTAGGCTGCGGTGGTGGGTGAACTGGGGCAGGCGTTTCGTGATGTGTGGGAGTACGTGGGGCGCACCGATCCGTATTGGGGTGTGATGTCGTATCCCGATCGCAGGGGTGGGCGTTGGGATCTGGACGAGTTCTTCGCCTATGGCGTGCGGGACATGACGTTTGTGCGGAACCTGATGGAGTCCCGTGGGGTCGGGCTCGGTGATCGGGTGCTGGATTTCGGTTGTGGTGTGGGCAGGTTGTCTCGTGTGCTGGCGGAGGAT
>NZ_BAAALF010001015.1:0-558 GCF_039528135.1 Kitasatospora nipponensis
AAGGCAGTGGAGAACGAGCTGGCCGCGCAGAAGGTCATTAAGCCGCTGCCGTCCTACTTCTCCGAGTGCCTGATTTATAACGTCCCGGACGACATCCTCACCCATGGCACCTTCGACGACGCCATCCGGGAATCGCTCGTCCACCTCGACCGCCAGCTCGGCTGGTGGTTCGGAGACTGCGGGCGGGGCATGGTCGAGCCGAACGGGATCAAGAAACTCTTCGGACCGGGCCAGAAGTGGACGGTCGACGATGCCCAGACCCTTGCGAAGGGCGCCTGGACCTACCTCAACTACGGGTGAATCCGATGAGCCCTGCCACCACAGTCCGAACGACGGCAACAGCGCTGACGACCGTCTACACCATCGCGCTTCCGCTCCTCGGTATCACTCCCGCCGAGAATCTGAAGCATTTATTCGCCTATCTGCCGTCGCTGCTCAGCTATGGCGTCCTCGTCTTCGACAAGTGGGCCTGGCGTTGGCCGCTCATTCATCGCATCACCGGGCACCCGTGGATCGGCGGCACCTGGCGCGCGATGCTCACCACGGCCTCCGAGAGCC
>NZ_BAAALF010001016.1:0-558 GCF_039528135.1 Kitasatospora nipponensis
GGTAGTAGGGCAGGAAGAGGAAGTTCAGCAGCAGATTGACCGAGACCAGCGCGATGCCGATCACCCGGGCCCAGGCGGCGCCCGTGAGCACGCAGAAGCCGACCACCGCGAGCACGATGCCCATCGCCAGGTGGATCCAGCCCCAGGTGGTCAGGCTGAACTGGAAGACGTAGTTCGGGGTGGTCAGGTAGACGTCGTCCTTGGCGATCGCGACGATGCCCTGGAAGATCCCCAGCACGCCGTCGATCAGCATCATCACCCCGGCGAACAGCACCAGGCCGGTGACGGCGCCGCTGTTCCGGCGGCCCCCGCCCGAGACCGGGACGGGACCTGACGGGTCGTAGAGCGGGCCGGATGCCTGGGCCATGACTGCCTCCTGTGGACCAACTGACGGTGTACCAGTTTGTCCAAGTATGTGAGGCAGGTCAGTATCCGGCATTTCGGACGGAGCGGCAGATGGACGGCCGACCGGCGCGGGGAGACGATGAGGGTGGCATGGAGAGGGGTCAGCATGAACGAGCACCGTTTCCACCGGGACCACGGCAACCACTCGGTCAC
>NZ_BAAALF010001017.1:0-558 GCF_039528135.1 Kitasatospora nipponensis
GGACATCCTAACGGGCCCCGAAGGCCCCTCCGGTGCGCGTCCGTTCGGATCCGGAAGGATGGAGTCCGAGGTCAACGGCGTGAGCATGTCTACTTTCCGGTACAAGCCGACCGGTATTCCGATCCGATTACAACCCCTCGCCGGATCGGGCCAAATCCACCCATCGAAGCCAATTCGATTCAGGCGGTGCACTAGCGTTCGCTCTACGCTCCCGCGGTCTACGTACCCTGCACTGAAAGGCTTCGCAAGGTGCGCCCAGTCACCACCTCCACTGAACGCGGATCAGCCCACCCGCCACAGTTTGACGTGTACGAATCAAATCTTGAAGAGGCCGCTCCCGCCCCGGGTGATGATGACGCCATGACCACAGCGACATTTCTGACGCCCGCTCAGGCGGTCGAGGAGTCCGGCTTCAGCCTGGACACCCTGCGGTACTACGAGAAGATCGGGCTGCTGGGGGACGTCCAGCGGTCGGCCAGCGGGCACCGGCGGTTCAGCGCGGAGGACCTGGCCTGGCTCGGGGTGCTGCGGTGTCTGCGGGACACCGGGATGCCGATC
>NZ_BAAALF010001018.1:0-558 GCF_039528135.1 Kitasatospora nipponensis
TACAACGACTTCTACGCCGAGTCCGCCACCGGCGCCGGGCCCTACCGCTGGGCAGGCACCGCGTACCCGACCGTGGCCGCCTTCAAGGCCGCGCAGAGCCAGGGCGCGCACGACACCGTCGAGACAGTCGCGCCGCAGCGGGTCAACCAGAGCATCGCCTACCCCCTGCAGACCGGTTCCGCCGCGATCGGCACCGCCAACCAGTCCGCGCCCGGCGCCCTGACCACCGACTACTTCGGGCACGGGCCGATGACCGACCGGGGCGCGGTCAAGTTCCAGAGCAACAACCCCGGCTTCGCGATGGCGCTGACCGCGAAGAACACCAGCGCGTACGGCGTCTCGCTGGACCTGGACGTGACCACCCTGCCGGTGGCCCAGGACATCTACATCCAGTGGGGCGACGACAGCACCGACGTCCTCAACTTCTACGGCAACAAGCCGGTGAAGACGACAGCCGGCCACGTCTACAAGAAGCTCGGCGACTACACGATCACCGTCACCGACTACGAGAAGACCGGCAACACCATCCGCAACACGGTGAAGGTCTCCACCTTCGGT
>NZ_BAAALF010001019.1:0-558 GCF_039528135.1 Kitasatospora nipponensis
CCCTTCGTCGGGACGCCCGAATCCGCTTGGACGTCCTATGGATCGGTAGCTGCCATGGAGCTGGTTTCGCCCGGCCGTACGGAGCGACCAGGGGAAAGCGCGGTGCCGGCGGTGAGGGCGCTCGTCGACGCCCCTCGTCTGTTCTGCGCGTGTTGCCTTATGTTCGATTCCGCCTGTCGCGCTGCAATGCGTGTCGGCGAGACACATCGCTGATGATGTCAGCACTGGTGGAAATCGATACATGGGATGAATCCCGTGAAGGGCTGCCTGGCGACCCGCACAGTGCAGCCGTGTCCGGTTCGCCCGGACCGTGAAAGAGCTTGCCCTGATCGAATCAGTCGGTCAAGAGGCATGGCATACATAGGATGTATTGGCTCGTATGCGCGTTCATGGCCTCAGGTGCGTCGTACTGCCGGGGGACCGTCGAGACCCTTGACAGTGCTGTTCTGAAGCGGTTCCCTGGGTCTTGTGTTTGATTCTGCGTCATCTTGATTGGTTGCGTTAGCCAAGGTGACGAGGTCGGGGCGTGTCGCATGGCCGGTCGCGGCCACACCTGCG
>NZ_BAAALF010001020.1:0-558 GCF_039528135.1 Kitasatospora nipponensis
CCCCTGAACCGGGGCCGCAGCGGTGCGACCCCCCTTCCCCACCGCTGCGGCCGCCCAGCCCCTGACCCTTCGTCACGACGTGAGAACGGGGATCTCCCATGGGAATCGTCAAGCCACTCAAGACCGGCCGGCTGGCCGGCAAGCGCATCGGAATCCTGCTGGAGAGCGACTTCGTCGAGGACGAGATCGCCTACTACCAGCGCAGGTTCGCGGAGGACGGCGCCGAGGTCCGGCTGCTCAGCCGGCTCTGGGGCCAGCCCTCGGTGACCTTCTCCGGGCACGAGCACCGGGGCACCATCGAGGTGGACGGCGACCTGGAGCAGCTCGACTACCACGAGCTGCTGCAGTTCTCCGCGCTGATCGTGCCCTCGGGCATGGTGGCGGACCGGCTGCGCTACACCGAGGACGTCGAGCACGACTCCCCGGCCCTCGAACTGCTCCGCCGGGCCTTCCGGATCCCGAGTCTGGTCAAGGCCTTCTCCTGCCACGGCCTGATGCTGGTGCCCGGCGCCAAGGACCTGGTCGCCGACCGGCCGGTGACCTGCCACAACAACCTGG
>NZ_BAAALF010001021.1:0-558 GCF_039528135.1 Kitasatospora nipponensis
CCATCCGCCCCTGTGCGGGCTACCCCCGAGACTAGTCGCCCGGTGCGCCCTTTCGCACACTCTCCGCCAGCTAAGTTGTCATGTTTCCTTGCCATCTGACGAATCGTCGGTGATTCGGCCACACCCCGATCCGGAATCGGCCACGCCCCCACCCTCAGGGGTTGTGTCATACCGCAGGAGGAGGTAGCCCGGCCCCGTGTACGCCCAGCGGCGGTGCTGCCAACCGTCCCCGGGAGCGACGAATTCCATGATCATCCAGCGGAGGATGGGGTAGCGGTCGGTGTTCTGCGCACCGATCGCCCACACCCTTTCCGCACGCCCCGTCCGCAAGGAGTCCCCCCGTGACCACCACGACCGCATCCGCCGTCAAGACCGGCCAGGCGGCCGCCCGAGCCACCGGCCTGAACAAGGTCTACGGAGAGGGCGAGACCCGGGTGGTCGCGCTGGACAACGTCAGCGTGGCGTTCCCGCAGGGCCGGTTCACGGCCATCATGGGCCCCTCCGGCTCGGGCAAGTCGACCCTGATGCACTGCATGGCCGGGCTGGACACGGTCTCCT
>NZ_BAAALF010001022.1:0-558 GCF_039528135.1 Kitasatospora nipponensis
CCGGAGCCACTCGTAACCCACCTGTGACTTGCTCGTGCCCATGCCTTCGGCCGGTGCATCGCTAGTCATGAGCCCTCGTTTCGACGATGTGACGCTCCATTTTGCCGGACCGTGGTCCGTGCCCCGGAGATGCGTGCTCATCTTCTGTTGAGATCAGATATGTCATCGTATACGATCCTGACACATGTCGTCCGATGCAGTGCGTTTCTCAGTCGACGGCCTCGTTCACCACCCGCTCGTCGGGCGGCCGGGCAAGGTCATCGCGGTTCACCTGAACTATCCGTCGCGGATAGCCCAGCGTGGCCGGGCGCCGTCGAAGCCGTCGTACTTCCTCAAACCGGTGACCTCCTTGGCGGTTACCGATGAGGTGGCGGAACGCCCGGCGGGTGCCGAGCTGTTCGCCTTCGAGGGTGAGATCGCACTGGTCATCGGCACAGAAGCCTGGCGGGTGCCGAGGCAGGATGGTTGGACGTACGTCGCTGCGGTGACGGCGGCGAACGATCTCGGCGTCTACGATCTGCGCGCCGCGGACAAGGGGTCGAATCTGCGTTCCAAGGG
>NZ_BAAALF010001023.1:0-239 GCF_039528135.1 Kitasatospora nipponensis
CGGTCGAGGGCCTGCCCGAGCCGCTCCAGGGTGTCCGCCACCCGGCGGAACTCCGCCTCGCCGCCCAGGAGTTCGCTGAGCCGGGCGGCGAGGTCCGCGCGGCCCGGGGTGATCCGGCGGACGGCCGCGAGGCCCGCCTCGGTCGGGGCGGGCAGCTTGGCCCGGCGGTGTGCCGGGTTGGGGCGGTACTCGGCCAGGCCGTCCGCGACCAGCAGGTCGGCGATCCGCTGCACGCTCTG
>NZ_BAAALF010001023.1:285-558 GCF_039528135.1 Kitasatospora nipponensis
CCCGCCGCGCGGGAGACGCCCATCGTGGTCACCGGTCCGCCAGCCACCGTGCGGATCCCGAAGCCGGTGTGCGGCGGGCGGTGGCACATCGCGTTGCGCAGGTGGGCGACGGGTAGCCGCCCGAAGGGCTCACACCCTCCCGCCCGGCCGTTTGAGGTCGAAGTTCCGCCCGTGAAACAGCGCGGCCCCGGCCGGGTAACACCGCCGAATCATGCTCATCGGCATGACGGCAACCGATTCCCGAGTGGTCGTGGTCGGCGCAGGTATGGCCGG
>NZ_BAAALF010001024.1:0-557 GCF_039528135.1 Kitasatospora nipponensis
TCGCGAAGACCTGCCGGGTGCCGGTGTGCAGGACGGCGACGAGCAGGCCGTGGCTGGTCTCGATCGCCACCGGAATGGGCCTCTCTGGGCTGTCGCCGTGCTCGGCGAGCAGGTCCAGCAGCAGTCGGCAGCCGGCCGCGTCGTCGGTGATCCGGCGCTTGGCCACCAGTGCGCCGGTGTCGTCGACCAGGGCGACGTCGTGGTGCGATTCGGCCCAGTCGATACCGCAGAAGATCTTCAACCGACTCTCCCAACGTTGCCTGTTTTCGCAGGTCACGAGCACATGTGGGTCACGCGGCACCCTAATCCCAGGACTCTTCGGTCCGCCATCTCAGTAGCCGTTCATGACACCAGCGCGCCCCAGGGGCCCCCGTCTGCACCAGAGCTCGAAGGCTCGCGGAATCAAGAAGAGGTCATCCCTGGAGCGGGCTCGCACCACGACCACGACAACACGATCGCCGGCAGGTTTCGCGGCGGCCCAAAGGCGCCGGACAGCACCCCTCTCTCCTGAGACCTCGCAGGTCGGGGATGTCATAGGCATCAGCCCGGTACCCACG
>NZ_BAAALF010001025.1:0-557 GCF_039528135.1 Kitasatospora nipponensis
GCACTGGCCGTGCACGCGATGACGAGCAGGCCCGACCTGTTGCTCGACGCGACCGGCGACCGGCTGCATCAGGACTATCGCCGCCCGGCGTACCCGGCCACGGTGCGACTGGTCGACGAGCTGCGCTCCCGCGGCATCGCTGCGGCGGTGTCCGGGGCGGGCCCGACCGTGCTCGCCCTCCCGTACGGGGAGCAGTCGGGCGCGGGAATAGTGCCGCCGGACGTCGACGTTGACGGATACGAGATCCTCGCACCGGCGATCGACCTCGACGGTGTGCAGATCTACCTGGCCTGACGAGGGCCTCGTCAGTTGCGGCAGGCCGGGTTTCCCTCCAGATGACCTTCCGGCCGGCAAGAGTGAGGCACGCCACTGAGCGGGGTGGTTGTTGCACCCACAGGGTGGGCGGTCTACGCTCGGGGGCGTTCGGTCACCGTGCTCATTTCCGCACCCGGTGATGGTCACGGGAACCTCTCCCGGTCACATCTTCCGTTATCTCGACGGGGGTAACCGGTATCGCGGTGGTCGGCCCCATCTCTTGCAGGCGGCTGGCGCCGCTG
>NZ_BAAALF010001026.1:0-555 GCF_039528135.1 Kitasatospora nipponensis
GGTGGCTGTGCCGCAGCGGCCGGGAGAGCAGCAGGACGCAGACGCAGTTGATCGCCACCACCCCCACGTAGGCACTGGCCAACGTGGTCCGCCAGCCCCAGTCCTCCCGTTCCAGCGCTCCGACCATCAGCGCGGTCATCGCGAGCGGGCTGGCGATGTAGGGGAGCAGCAGTTCCCGGATGCCCTCCATCAGCGGGTTGGGAAACTGGCCGCCGACCTCGGTGCTGCCGCCGAGGTGGATGCCGAGCACCAGCGCGACGGCGTAGATGAAGAAGATCACCCCGCCGGGCAGCTGGGGCGACCAGTCGTGGATGTGGAAGAACGTGGTGAGGAAGCCCGCCGAGTACTCCACCGCGACCCCGACCACGGCCGCCAGCCCGGTGGCCACCAGGGTCAGCTGCACCAGCTCCCGGTGCGAGCGGGTCCGGGCCAGCTGCGCGAAGGCCAGCAGGACCTTGGGTGGTCCGACCACGGCGAACAGGGTGACGAAGGTGCTGGTCAGGTCGAAGTCGTGCATGGCTCCCAGCATGCGGCAGCGGGGGCGGAGCCCCGTGG
>NZ_BAAALF010001027.1:0-555 GCF_039528135.1 Kitasatospora nipponensis
CAGATGTGGTCGCTCAGCTTGTCTTGATGCCCTCTGGTATCGAACGGCATGCTGCTGTGGCGCTGATGAAGATCATCAACAGCATCCAGAAATTGAGCCAGAACCCCAGGGAACCTGCCACCGACAGACTTCGCCAGTTTCTCTCCCGAGTAGGTGCTCAGCTGGCCATGCGGTCGTTGGAGCCTGGTTCTTGGCCGGTGTGCTTGGTGTGGTCGTGGGGTGTGCTGGCGTAGGTGGTCTGGGCATGTTCGTTGATCTCGATGCGGTTCATGACTGTGCGGTTGATCGTTTCGGTGCCGGTCAGGACGGCTTCGGTGGCGGCTTCGCGGACAAGTTCGGCGAGGGAACTGATGTTGCCGCCGGTGCGCTGGTGGAGGTACTTCCATGCGCGTTTGAGGGTGCCGGGCTGGTGGCGGTGGAGGATCAGGGCGTCTTCCATGGCGCTGATGACGCTGATCCAGGTCTGTTTGTCCTCGCGGGTTGCGGCGGTGAACGGCTGCATGCGGATCAGGGTGTTGCGGCCTGAGGTCTGGGTGACGCGGGAGCCGCCAGTTC
>NZ_BAAALF010001028.1:0-555 GCF_039528135.1 Kitasatospora nipponensis
CCGTGAAGAGGTTGACGCCGAGGTAGAAGGTGATGGCGGCGTTGGCGAGGTCCCGGGGTGGGGTGAGCCTGGCCAGCGGGGTGCCGCCGATCACCCGCTCGAGCGTGGTCTCGACGAAGTTCAGCCAGGGTTCGGCGCGTTCGGAGACGGCGGTGCGCAGCTCGGGCCGGGCCAGGGCGGCGCCGACCAGTTCGGAGAACATCGTGAGGTGTCCGCCGTCGAGGTCGTCGCGGTAGATCTGTTCGGCGGCGGCGGTGAGCTCCTCCAGGGTGCGGACCTCCGCGACGGTGACCACGTGCCGGGCCATCCGGGCTTCGGAGACCCGGTCGAAGGCGGCCAGCAGCAGCGGGTCGCCGCCGCCGAAGTGGTAGAAGACCAGGGCGGAGTTGACGCCCGCCTCCTTCGCGATCACCCGGGCGCTGGACCCCGCGTAGCCGTGGGTCCGGAGGACCCGCGTCGCGGCCTCGATCAGCCGTTCCCTGGTCTGCGCCCCGCTGTCCGCAGTCGCCGCCATGCACTTACCCCCCGTCGCTAGGTTCGTTCATCATACGGGTT
>NZ_BAAALF010001029.1:0-555 GCF_039528135.1 Kitasatospora nipponensis
GCCCATCCCCTGGGTCTTGATCTCCGCCCAACGGGCGTCGTGCGCGTCCAGCGGACCCGCGTGGGCTGCCACCGGGCCGAGGCGGGGGACAATGATGCCCAGCTGTTTGGTCTTGCCGGTGTTGTCCGCGCCGCTCACCGCGACGGTCACCACGTCGTCCACCACAACCTCCCCGCAGTCGTTCGATCACGCGGGCCGATCGGCCCGGAGGTGCGAGTACAACCGAACCTCCGTGCGGTACAGCAGGGTTCATCCGTCTTGGAGGGGTAATGCACCCCCCTCGTTTCGGCCCGCCCGGGACCCGGCGGGTGCTGAGATGGGGTCCGTGGACGCGCAGAGTTTCCAGCACCCGATCACCGTCGCCCGGGCCTTGCGGGGCATGTCGATGACCGACCTGGCGGTGGCGATGAGAGCTGCCGCGCGCCGCCGCGACCGCCGCGCCGGCACCACCAAGCAGCAGGTGTACGCCTGGGAGCGGCCCACCGCCCGCCCTCCGAGCGAGTGGTCCCAGCTCTTGATGGCCGAAGCCCTCGGCGTCGACCCCGAACACGTCAC
>NZ_BAAALF010001030.1:0-555 GCF_039528135.1 Kitasatospora nipponensis
GTCGAAGAGGGCCCCGTAGGCGCCGCCTGCGGCCTGGTCGGCCGGGAAGATCCCGGTCACCATGTCCAGGCGGGCCTTCCGGGCATCGAGAAGGGTGAGGTCGACGCGGACGCGGCCCTGCTCGAAGCTGTCGCCGAACGCGATCTTCACCGTGCGGTCGTCCTCCGGGGTGACGTCGACGAAGACGGAGTTGAGGACGGCGCGGGCCTGGATGCCCGGGTTGTGGATGCGGGCGGCGACGATGGTGGCGAGGCCGGTGTACATGGGCTTTCCCTTCTCAAGCGGGGGCGTGTCCCCCTGCCTTACATTCTAGATTCTATACTCTCTCAGAGTTGGTGTCCAACTCCGATCTCATCAACTCGGCTTGCATGAAGTCGAGTTGGCTGCATCCGCGTGCCCGCGCGAGGGCCGGGCCCTCAGTGGCCGAGCTGCGTGGCGATGGCGTCGAGGACGGCCCCGGCGCAGGCGAGGTGGAGCAGTGCCGCCTCGTGCCCGTCGCGGGCGGCGGCGACGGCGAGGTCGACGGCGGCGGCGATCACCGACTCGGGCACCGCC
>NZ_BAAALF010001031.1:0-554 GCF_039528135.1 Kitasatospora nipponensis
GTGGCGATCGCCCGCGCGCTGGCCACCGAGCCGCAGCTGCTGATCGCCGACGAGCCGACGGGCCAGCTCGACTCCGAGACCGGCCTCGCCGTGATGGAACTGCTCCGCGCCGTGGTCCACTCGCAGGGCGTCACCGCCCTGGTCGCCACCCACGACCCGACTCTGATGGCCCAGGCCGACCGGGTCGTCTCGCTGCACGACGGGCAGATCGTGGACTGACGGACGGTCAGCAGTACTGCAGTTCCTGCCGCTCCTGGACGAGGAAGATCCCGGGGAGGACCTCCTCGGAACGGACCAGGATCTGCACCGCCAGGTCGTCCGGCCAGGCGGTCCCGACCGACCAGTGGGCCCCGCTCAGCCGGGCCTCGGTCAGCCGGGCGGAGCCGAGTTGGGCGTGCCGCAGGTCGACGCCGGTCAGATCGGCGTACCGCAGGTCGGCGTGCGCCAGGTCGGCGTGCGCCAGCGTCGCGCCCTTGAGGTCGGCACCGCGCAGTTGGGTGCCGACCAGCACGGCGCGGGTCAGATCCGCTCCGGCCAGGTCGGAGGCGTCGAGG
>NZ_BAAALF010001032.1:0-554 GCF_039528135.1 Kitasatospora nipponensis
GCTTCTTGTCGGTGAAGAAGGAGTTGTCCGCTCCCCACTGGTTGAGCCGGACCTGCTGGGCCTTGTCGTTGGCCCCGCGCAGCTCGCTGCCGAAGCCGAGGCCCTGGAGGTATTCCTGCGCCTCGTTGACCCAGAAGTACGCCATCACCTGCTCGAACTGGTCGGCGTTGCGGGTGTACCGGAAGTCTCCGGCGGCGGACCGGGCGGGGGTGCCGGTCTCCGAGCGGACGACCGCCCAGCGGCCGGCCAGGCCGCCGCTCGCGTCGAGGTTCCGCAGGGCCACGGTGGCGAGGGGGAGGCCGGGACGCCCGAGTGGGCGTCCTCGCCGTGGGTCAGGCTCGGGTCGCCGGTGGCCTGGACGGGGTTGACCTTGAACACCTGGCCGACGGGGGTCTGCGGGGCGGCAGGGGCAGCGAGCGCGGGAGTGACCGGCACGGAGACGAGGGCTAGCGCGGCGGCGGTGGCCAGGGCGGCGGGGGTGCGCGGGGTGACGGTCTCCGCCGAGTTCAGCAGTGTCCCGTCCAGGTCGGTCGCGACCAACCGGTAGGGCAGGG
>NZ_BAAALF010001033.1:0-553 GCF_039528135.1 Kitasatospora nipponensis
GTGGGCGGTGACATCCATTCCGCTGTGGGAAACGGGCTCCCAGCTGAGCAGGATCCGGCCGAGATCCAACGGTGCGGAGTTGGCGGGCAGCCAGTGGACGGATCCCGTCGGCGCGTCAGCCTCGATCAAGGGCACGGGGCCCGAAGACTCAGGTGAAAGCCTGCCCGCGCAGGACGGTCCAGTATGACCAGCAAGAGCAGGAGGGGGCCATGAACGCAATCCTGGTCCATATCAACCCCGGCGGCGTTGCGGAGCCGCTCGCTGGCGGACCCGGCCCCGATCGCACGCAACCCCTGCACGCAGTCCCACTGCCCTGAGCCTCGCCGCGGGCCAGTCGACGACGGGAGGCTGAGGGGCGATGGAAACGGGCGCGTCGCCGGTCGGTACAGCGGTGTTGCTGCGACGCGGCGGGCAAGTTCGCTGCCGTTTCGTGGACACCCGGTTCCGGCGGCGTACCGGTGCTCGCCGAAGCGCTTGCCCTGTGGCTGCTCGGACATTGACGTCGTCCTGGGCGGCTGGGTCGTTCGGGTGCTTTCGAGTCCGGCTGACGAGT
>NZ_BAAALF010001034.1:0-552 GCF_039528135.1 Kitasatospora nipponensis
CCGCGGGCACCCCGAGGACCTCACTGCCCTGTGCGGCGATCGCATCACGGTGATCAAAGTCTGAAGCCTGCCCGACCACGCACCTTGGCGATCCTCCAGCGCTCCGGTCAATCGGCCGGCTGCGGCTCCCTGGGCACCCGGGCCAGTGCGGCCCGGACGGCCGAGGCGAGGTCCGGAACGTTCACGCCCAGCCTCTGCAACAGGTCCGCGGTTTCGGCGAGCGGGCGTCCGACCTCCTGGGCGATCGCGAGCAGCTGGACGAGGCGCATCGGCGGCTGGAAGACGGTCGGCACCTGTTCCACCTTCGTGCTGAGGAGTCCCAGGGCTTCCCGTTCCGTAAGCCCCTCGGGAAGTTCCGTGTGCGAGAGCGGAATACCGTAGGAGCGCAAGCGCGCCACGACCTCGTCAAGTGGCACGGCAAGCCCACGGGCTACCAGGATGACCCGGAAGAGCGGCACGGTCTGGCCGACAGTCAGGCCGGAGTGCCAGTTCGCCCCCAGCCGGGGAGTGGAACTGTCTGCCAGCAGGTCGTCGTCCAGGGAAGTCGGGTAC
>NZ_BAAALF010001035.1:0-269 GCF_039528135.1 Kitasatospora nipponensis
CCACGGCCAATTGTTAGCGTTAACAATCTCACTCAGACGAAACACCGTCGGCATCGCCCGTTCACAGCGGACACATCCGACGGACCCCCTTTCGTGGTCGGGTCGCGCATCGCCCCCGGTCGCAACTCTGCATTGCCCCCACCCGAGAGGAACCCCAAATGTCCAAGAGAGCTGCGGTGGCCCTGGTCGCCACTGCGATGGCCGTCGCCCTCACCGCCTGTGGGTCCGGCGGCGGTGCGGGGGGCAAGGCGGGGGGTGGCGGCGGGAAG
>NZ_BAAALF010001035.1:283-552 GCF_039528135.1 Kitasatospora nipponensis
CCAGGTCGGTGCGGAGAGCGGCTGGCGCACCGCCAACACCAAGTCGGTCCAGGACGCGGCCAAGAAGGCCGGGATCAACCTCAAGTTCTCCGATGCTCAGCAGAAGCAGGAGAACCAGATCAAGGCGATCCGCTCGTTCATCCAGCAGAAGGTGGACGTCATCGCCTTCTCGCCGGTGGTCGAGTCCGGCTGGGACACGGTGCTCAAGGAGGCCAAGGACGCCAAGATCCCGGTTGTCCTGACGGACGGTGCGGTGGACTCCAAGGACG
>NZ_BAAALF010001036.1:0-552 GCF_039528135.1 Kitasatospora nipponensis
CCGGAGGCCCCGCGGATCCCGACGTACGCGGGCCCCGGACCGTAATCGGTGAACCGCCAGCCGAACGCGTCGCCGTAGAACGCCTTGACCGCGTCGAAGTCGGTGACGGGAAGCTCGACGTAGTCGAGCGCATGATGGGTGTTCCTCGCGATATCAGCCATGCACCGATCCTGCCCGCGACCCACGACAGTTTCAGCAGCCACCCGCAGCAGTGCCCGAGCCGCCGTGGGACGAGCGGCGGCACTGACCAGGGACGGCGCTACTGCGGCCGAAGAGTCGGCGGGTGGTCGAGCAGAAGGTAGTCCCGGGCCCGCTTGTTCGTCTCCGCACCACCCACGTGCACCGAATGCAGAATCCCGTTGTACACCAGATCCCAGAGCCGATGGTTTGCCTGCAAGTCGTCGACCCGTGGCCGAGCACTTCGACCCGAACTGTCCACCATCTGAATCACGTGCGCCACGCCATCTACATGAACCGTGGCCTTGGTCAACTCGTAGGTCTTCACGTAGTCCTTGTCGGGCACCGCCAGCCAGTCAGCACCGGCCGACTTTC
>NZ_BAAALF010001037.1:0-552 GCF_039528135.1 Kitasatospora nipponensis
GACAAGCAGTCCGCGAGGCGGATGTTCCCGTCCCCGGACTTCAGGGTGACGTGGTTCTCCGCAAGGATCTGAGCGGCCCCCGGGTACGCGAAATCCTCCACAGCCGACGGCGGTGTGGCCGCCGCAGCCGCAGCCGGCACCGACCCGGCTATCACAGGTACTGCCAGCACTGCGGCAAGCGGCCACGCCAGTCTTCGAACCGTACGCACAAGTACTCCAGAAAAAGAGATGACCGAGAGGCATCCGGACCCCCTCAGATCAGAAGAAAAGACATGCGGACACTATCCGCTGCTGCTGGTTGAGGTAACGCCGGGGGCGGGTGGAACTGACCAGTCATCATGCTCCTGGCCTGCGGTTGTGCTGATTTGTCAGGGTTGGCCGACGGGTATTCAGCAATTAAGCCCGTGTGAGCTGACTGAACGACAGAAGGTGCCGTCGAGCTGCAGGGATGTGAGTGTCTAGGTCATATCCAGCAGTGAATCAGGGGCACCTTCTTGGTGGCGAAGCATATCGGGTGGGATGAGCGGTTGTCGGTGAAGGCCGACGGCAAGG
>NZ_BAAALF010001038.1:0-552 GCF_039528135.1 Kitasatospora nipponensis
TCCAAGGCCGCGATGTCGGCGGGTGCGTACTGCATCTGGTTGGTACGCAACACCTCCTCGTGAACAAGGAGTTGCCGGACCTGCTCCCAGCCGGACCCCGCCGGCATCGACTCGGGGGGGAAACGGGCGGGCTGCCCAACGCTGTGTCCCCCCCCGGCAGCCACGTCGGCCAGGTGTAGGAGTTCGGCGACCGCGACGTGCATCGAGCCGACGTGGTGGGTGTAGGTGCCCAGCTCCAGCCCGAGCAGGCGCGCGGCGAACTCCTGGATGAAGGTGAAGGAGAACACGTCGGCGACCAGCCCGCGGTTGGCGTCGTTCGCCCGCATGTAGGCCACCATGTGCAACCGGCCTTCACGGGCAAGCAGTTGAAGGCCAATCAAGCACGGCACATCCGGGCTGGCCGGGTCGTCGAGGGCGCCCGGCCAGAACACCGGCAGGAATGCCCGCTTGGAGTCGCGCTCGGATCGCAGCAGCGCGAGGGCCTGGTCGAAGGGAGCGGGGAACAGGCGCGTCCCGTACGCCGACCCGACGATGGTCACCCCGTCGCTGGAG
>NZ_BAAALF010001039.1:0-244 GCF_039528135.1 Kitasatospora nipponensis
GGGACTTGGGGGCCGGGTGGAAGCGGTGGCCGAACAGCGGGGCCTGTTCGGACTCCAGGTAGCGGTCCTGGCCGGGGGCGGGGCGGCGGTCCAGTCCGTGGGCCACTCCGGCGCGGCTGGAGGCCAGCTGGGTGAGGAACTCCTCGTTCTGTACCCCGGTGCGCAGCGTGAGTTCGGACTGCACGTGCTCGGCCAGCTCCTGCCTGCCCAGCTCCCGGGAGCTGTCGGGGCCCTCCTGGAACAC
>NZ_BAAALF010001039.1:254-551 GCF_039528135.1 Kitasatospora nipponensis
GCCCGGTGAAACGGTGCGCGCCGGTCAGCGAGGTGCGCCGGAGGGCGATCCGGAGCGTCACGCCCTGCCGGGGCAGCCGCAGGTGCAGATCGCCGTCGACGATGGCGGTCTGGTGCTCGGGTCCTGACACCTCGCGGAGCACGCAGTTGAGCAGGGTGTGGGTCACGGCGTGGTCGGCCGTGGGGAGTTCGGCGGGCGCGGCGTTGGTGTGCCGGGCGATGTCGAGCGAAGAGGGCATCAGTTGCTCCTGCGGGAGAGGAGGACGAGGGCGGCGGCGACCAGCACGGGGGCGGTCGG
>NZ_BAAALF010001040.1:0-551 GCF_039528135.1 Kitasatospora nipponensis
CGCGACGCGCTGCCCCGACTCCCGTGAAGCCATGAAGCCATGAGGACGTGACCCCCGTGGGCCGGGCCCCCGGACGGCGCAGGTGCGGTAGCGGTGGTCTGCCGGATCGGCCAGTGTCGGTAGCGGCCACCGGCAGGCGGTTTCCCGGGCGGGAATACCTGGCTGCGCAGTTACTGTTGGCACAGGTACATCCCGCCCCCATCGGGCGGATACCGCACCGTCCGAGAGGAACCCCCGTGAGCACCCTCGACTTCACCATCCTCGACCTGGACTTCCCCGTCGAGAGCAGGAACAAGACCGCCACCCTGGTCACCGGCGACCGCGAGGCGCTGCTGGTCGACGCCGGCTTCACCCGCGCCGACGCCCACCCGCTGGTGGCTGCCGTACTGGACTCCGGCAAGGAGCTGACCACGGTCTTCGTCAGCCACGCCGACCCCGACTTCTACTTCGGTGCCGAGGTGGTCGCCGACGCGTTCCCGAACGCCAGGTTCGTGGCCACCCCGATCGTGATCGAGCACATCCAGCACACCTACCAGGGCAAGCTCAAGGCC
>NZ_BAAALF010001041.1:0-551 GCF_039528135.1 Kitasatospora nipponensis
CGTTGAGATGGTTCAACCCCGCGGCGGGCGGCTGCCCGGTGGAGACGCTCTTACGGCGGCGAGTCCGCACACTCGCTGCGGTGGGTGTTCCCCGACGATCCTACGGGTGCCGGACCCCGGAGCACACTCCGGAGCCCGGCGCAGGCGTCAGGACGGGTTGTTGATCAACTCGTCGATCTTCGCGTCCGCCTCCTGGGTGGCCTGGTCGACCGACTTGCCCTTGAGGATGTCGTTCAGCATGTTCACCAGGACGTTCTGCTTCTCGATCGCGCCCCAGCCGGGGGCGATCGGGGTGAACCAGGCGTCCGGCACCGCGTTGGCGGCGGCGGCGGTGGCGGGCTTGGACTTCAGCGGGCCGAGCTGGGTCAGGTTGTTCGGCAGGGTGTCCTTGTCGACCAGCACCTGCTGCGACTTGGCGCTGGTGAACATCCGGATCCAGTCCTTGGCCGCCTCCGGGGCCTGCGACTTGGCGGCCACCGCGAGGTCGGAGCCGCCGATGAAGGCGGGCAGCGGCTTGCCGCCCGGCCCCGGCATGCCGGCCACCTTGAGCA
>NZ_BAAALF010001042.1:0-550 GCF_039528135.1 Kitasatospora nipponensis
ACAACTGCCAGCACCTCGGCCGACGGGTCGTCAGGGATCTCCGCCGTCACGGTCACCCGATCCTCTGCGTTCCGGCCTGGACGCACCTCGACCCGTACGCCGTGTTCGATCAGCATCTCCCGTCGTCCCTGAACGTCTTCCCTTGCCCACCGGTCGGCGACGGTCTCACCGGTCGGGACAGTGATCCACCCGCCGGGCCGCTCGGGCTGCTTCTCCAACTCCCTGATCTCGGCGTTGCACGCCTTGAACTGCTGCTGGAACGTCTCCGCGTCCTCGGGCTCGTCGTAGATCCCAGCCTGACGGTCCGCCAGAAGTCGGGCCTTGACGGCCTTCAACTCGGCTATCTGCGAGCCAAATCCGGTCCCGGGCTCGTAGATCCGGCGCATGAGCTGGCCGGCCCCGTAGCGGGCGAGGAACCGGGTTTCCACGATCTTGTCCAAGATCGCGCCCGCCATGATCGGCGCGGGACTGCACTCCTCCGACCCCGGGATGCCCCGTGCCCGGCCCTGGCAGGAGTAGGCGGGCACGCACTTCCCCTTGGTGCGGCTCG
>NZ_BAAALF010001043.1:0-550 GCF_039528135.1 Kitasatospora nipponensis
ACGGGGTGGCGAGGTCCCAGCCGAAGTTCATGGTGGGTTCGTGGACGCCGATGGTCAGCACGCCCCGGCCGACATACGACCAGGAGCCGTCGTCGGCGAAGGCGATCCGGACCTCGGCCTCGGAAGCGTCGTCCACCTCCTTGAAGTCCAGGCCGATGCCCAGGCCCTTCCAGTCGTGGAAGGCGGCCCGGACCTCGTCCAGCTGCTCCGGGCCCTGGCCGCCGCCGGTCCGGTTCAGGAAGTGGTAGTGCAGGACGGTGCCGTTGACCCACTTGGTTCGGATCTGAAGTATCGCGCGCCCCCGGTTCGCCCCGAGTCCGGGGCGAAGCTCGGGCTTAGTGGCGGGCTGGAGGGTGCAGTACAGCGGGGTGCCGCTCGCGGGCGCCTGGGTGTCCACCATGACGGGGGCCTCCGATCTGCCAACCACCGGTTCGTGACCGGCGGTTGAGGACGGACATGGTGGCTGTCGGGCCGATTGGGGGACTTCATCCATCGTCTCGCCGGGGTCCGGTGCGCACAACTCGACCCCCACCGCAAGTCGGGTGCCCCG
>NZ_BAAALF010001044.1:0-550 GCF_039528135.1 Kitasatospora nipponensis
AACCTGCTGTCGGACCTCGGCTACGGGGAGATCGGCGAGCTGACGGTCAGCCGGGACCGCGTGGACCGTCTCCTGCTGTGCAGCGACGGTGCCTACCAGCCGATGGAGGAAACCGGCGGGCGGCTGGCCGGAGGGTTCGGTGCCTACCCGGCGACGGTCCTCGACCAGTACCCGGCGAAGTCCGCCGCGGGGGTGCTGGTCAGCGACGCGGTCGAGCGGGCTCGGACGATCAGCCGGCGGGGCCCGGGAGACGAGCACGCCGACAACGCGACCGCCCTCGTTGTTGCCCTTCCGAAGCTCTGACCTGCGAAAACGCTCGACGTCCACCGGTTGAGAACTTCCCGGCGAAGTGGACCCCCAATCTCAATGAGTATAGAATCTAAGTAGGAGGTGGGGGAGACACCCCCACTCAAGAAGGGAAACCCCGTGTACGCCCAGCTCGCCGAGAACACCGCGACGTTCATCCACAACCCGGGCGTCCAGGCCCGCGCCGTCCTCAACTCCGTGTTCGTGGACGTCACCCCGGACGACGACCGCACCGTCAAGATCG
>NZ_BAAALF010001045.1:0-550 GCF_039528135.1 Kitasatospora nipponensis
TGATGTCCTACGGCTTCACCAACGCGCTCGCCGCCATCCTCACCGCCGCCACCCTGATCTTCCTCACCGGCATCCCGATCTCCCGCGCCTGCGCGGCCAACGGTGTGGACATGGATCTGCTCACCCCGGGCGCCGGGTTCGGCTACTTCGGCTCCACCCTGACCTCACTCGTCTACGCCAGCTTCACCTTCATCTTCTTCGCCCTCGAAGGCTCGATCATGGCCCAGGCGCTGCACGAGGTGCTGCACCTGCCGCTGGCGATCGGGTACTTGGTGACCACGCTGGTGGTCATTCCGATCGTGTTCAAGGGCATGTCCTGGATCTCCAAGCTCCAGGCCTGGACGCAGCCGCTCTGGATCCTCGGCCTGGTCGGCCCGTTCGTCATCCTGGCCTTCCACTCCCCCGGCACCTTCGCCGAGTTCACCCACTTCGGCGGCACCCAGGGCGCCGGGTCCGGCTTCACCCTGCTCGGCTTCGGCCTGGGCACCGGCATCGCGCTCTCGCTGATCGCCCAGATCGGCGAGCAGGCCGACTACCTGCGCTTCATGCC
>NZ_BAAALF010001046.1:0-550 GCF_039528135.1 Kitasatospora nipponensis
GGTACGACCTCGGCTACCGGATCTGGGACGGCGACGGGAACGAGCTGCCATACCAGGAGTGGGCAGCGTTCACGAAGATGTCCAAGAGGGTCGAGCCGGGACAGTCCGCGACGGTTGATGCGCGGGTGAAGTCCTTACCACCGGGCGATTACACGATTCGCTGGGACATGGCCAAGCGGGGAGAGACCCGATTCTCGTGGAACGACGTGCCGATGTCGGCAAAGGTGAAGCTCACCATCCCGAACCAGGTTCCCGAGGTCGAGTCGATGTCGCCGCCCAGCGACTACGACGCGGGGTCACTCCCCCCCCCTCTGTTGCTGGAAAGACAGGACCGGGACGACTGGCCGGGGGATGGCGTGCAGTACGAGTTCCGGATTTGTGACGAGGGCGGGGACAACTGCACGTCCTCCGGCTGGCTCGACGAGGGAGTCTGGTCCGTCCCGGACGACACCCTGTCTTGGGGGAAAACCTATTCGTGGCAAGGCCGGATCACCGATGGCAAGGACTCCAGCCGCTGGACGCGTGCTGCCTACCTGAACACCAGAGTGGC
>NZ_BAAALF010001047.1:0-549 GCF_039528135.1 Kitasatospora nipponensis
CCGTGCCGATGCTGGGCCCGCCCGGCACGTGGGCTTGCCCGCCGGGGGCGGTGGCGGTCATCACGGCGTACACCGCGAGCGTAGTTGCCAACGCGTTGTCCCGGGCGAGGAGTTGGTAGCGCGTAGACGAGTCGTACCCCAGGGGGAGAGGCAGTTCGGCGTCGGCCGCAGCCTGGTACAGAGCGCGGGTGGGGGCGGCGATCTTGAGGGGGTCACCCAGTCCCCGCCAGGGGGCGGCTTCTCCCGTAGGTGGTCGCAAAGAACGTTGAGGTAGGTCTCATCGAGCAGGCCGCGCATCGGAGTTGGTCCTTCCGCAAAGGGTTCGGAGGTGTGGTGAACGTGCTGTTTCAGGTGGGCGGAGAGGCGGCCGGGCACGGCACCGTTCCCGCTTCGGGGCTCGCGGCCCGGGGTGCATTCTCAGGCGTTGCTCCGGCCCGGCCGCCCGCCCGCCCACCCGAGGCGTCAGGCAGGGCCGGGAGGCCGTGGCCACGCCGCCTCCGGGTCGAACAGCTCGTCGTGGAGGAGACAGTGGTGCAGGGAGGCGAGCAG
>NZ_BAAALF010001048.1:0-549 GCF_039528135.1 Kitasatospora nipponensis
CAGACCGTCAGGTCCGCAGACCCGGACGGTGCCGATGCCCAGCCGCTGGAAGGTCTCCACCACGGCCGGCCAGCGCACCGGCTTCACGTAGCCGTCCAGGATCATCGTCCGGACGCCCGCGCCGGTGGTGAGCACCGAGCCGTCCTGGTCCGCCACGATCGGCAGCACCGGGTCGGCGAAGGTCAGCCGGTCGACCACCTCCGCCTCGACCCGGTCGCGCAGCGCGCCGAAGGCCGCGGAGTGCATCGGCGGGTTCATCGTGTACAGCGGCAGGCCACCCATCGCCCGCAGCCGGGCCTGCAGCCAGTCCACCCGGCCCTCGCGCAGCGAGAGCATGTAGAAGTCCTCGTCGATGTAGCAGGAGATGTCGTACCACTCCCCCTGCTCGTCCAACTCGGCCAGTACTTCGGCCAGTCGGGCCTGCGGGGTGCGGGTGAACGAGTGGGTGACGATGTCCCGGTGCTCGACCGCGAAGTACTCGTCCTCGCAGCGGGCCAGCTGGGCGGTCGCCCAGACCGCCTCGGCGAAGTCCAGCGACCCCGAGTGCAC
>NZ_BAAALF010001049.1:0-240 GCF_039528135.1 Kitasatospora nipponensis
TCCCCATTGATTCCCCCTCCCACCGACCACCCAAGTGGTACCGGCCTTAGCAATATCGACATCGTGAACCGGTTCAAACCAACGCCGCCCAGCCAGTTGCCAGCAGCCCAGGCTCGCTGCCTCATTTAGAGGTCATGTCATTTGGGCGATTGAGCAGACTCCGGGCGTGCTGATCACGGAGCATCTGGTGTCGGATGAGCTGTGGGAACTGTTCCAGCTGGTCGTGTCGGGCCCTCCCGT
>NZ_BAAALF010001049.1:250-549 GCF_039528135.1 Kitasatospora nipponensis
GGTGTTCGGCGTCGGCACGGGGATCGCGAGGTGCTGGCCGCGATCGTGTTCGTTGCCACCTCCGGGTGCACCTGGGCCCAGTTGCCGTCGTGCTTCGGCCCGTCCGGACCGACGGCCCATCGGCGTTTCCCCGAGTGGGGCAAGGCCAGGGTGTGGGCCAAGCTCCACCGGGTCCTCGACGAGGTCGGCTCGCGGGGCGAGCTGGACCGGTCGCGGTGCGCGGTCGACTCGGTGAACGTGAGAGCCCTGAAAAGGGGGTACTGACAGGTCCGAATCCCTGTCGATCGGGACAAGCGCGG
>NZ_BAAALF010001050.1:0-549 GCF_039528135.1 Kitasatospora nipponensis
GGGTCCCGGTGGGGAAGCCCATCATGACCACGCCGAGGTGCTTGGTGACGGCCGGGCTGCCGAGGTAGCCGCTCAGCTTGCTGTTGACGCCCTCGATCTTCACGCGCTCGCGCGGGCCGATCATGCGGGACTCGCCGTTGGCGAAGCCGTCCGGCGTGTGCGCGACCGTGGAAGCGGAGGTGTAGGTGACGTACATGCCACTGTTCGACAGCGCGGCCTCGTCCAGATGGGTCCGGACGGCGTCCCACTTCTGCTCGATGCTCGCGGGCTGGTCCAGGTCGCCGAGGTGGCTCTTGTAGTCCTTGGTCCCGTAGCCGTAGTCGCCCCCGCCGGGCCCTTCGAAGTTGGTGAGCCCGATCTTGCCCCGCACCTCGGAGAGCTTGGGGATCTCCGCCTGGTGGTAGTAGTAGAGACCGCCCTCGGCCGGGGTGGGCTTGACGACCGACTTGTCGTAGAAGAGGTCCTTGTTCTGCTCGACGTACCGGTCGAGGATCGCCATCCGCTCGGCCTGGGTCGCCTTCCACGGCTGGTCCACGCAGCTGGTCGGCG
>NZ_BAAALF010001051.1:0-548 GCF_039528135.1 Kitasatospora nipponensis
CGGTCCTCCAGGGGGAGAGTGCCGGCGCGCGCTGTGGGGGCGCGCAGTGGGGGAGGTCGGACACACCACAGCTGACGACCGGTCAACACCCCGGCTGCCGCGCTGCAGATTGGCGCGAAGCTATGTGGTCTGAACCACATAGGTCAATAGGTCTGTACCAATCGGTAGTCATCCGAGACATGCTTCGTCAGGTGATCCTCATCACCCGTTCATCTTCCGCACGCCCCGTGCCCTTGGGCCCCAACACTCGTTCGTATCCGTGGGGACGGGCGCAGCAACGCGACCCGGAAGGGGCGGACATGACAGTCAAGTACACCCGCGAGCTACTGACCGCGCTGGCCGCCGAGTGCGACAGCGTCAACGCCATGCTGCGCCGACTCGACGTGCCGCTGGCGGGCGGCACCCACAGCTACCTCAGCGGCCGGCTCAGGCACTACGGCATCGACACCGGCCACGTCACGGGCCAGGCACACAACCGGGGCGAGCAGCTCGGGCCCCGGCGGGAGCCGTCCGAGGTGCTGACCGTGCGCCCGCCCGGCGGCCCGCCG
>NZ_BAAALF010001052.1:0-547 GCF_039528135.1 Kitasatospora nipponensis
ACGGCCGAGACGTCGGCGGTGATGCAGCTCGCCCGCCGCATCCCGCTGTCGATGACCGCGCAGACCGCCATCCCGGTCAGCATGGACATTCCCCAGGCCGGGTGGGTCAACGAGGGCGGCTCCAAGCCCACCGGTACCGAGTCGATGAACGTCAAGACGATGGCCGGCAAGAAGGTCGCCGTGCTCGTCCCCGTCTCCGAGGAGGTCGCCCGCTCCAATGCGGCCGGCCTCTTCACGCAGCTGCAGCAGGACCTGCCCGTCGCCCTCTCCCGGGCCTTCGACCTGGCCGCGATCCACGGCAAGTCGCCCTCGGGGGCGGCCGGCCCGTTCGACGACTACCTGGCCGAGACCACCAACTCGGTGGTGCTCGGCACCGCCACCAAGGCCAACGGCGGCATCTGGAAGGACCTCGTGGACGGCGAGGCGAAGGTGATCGACGACAACTACGACGTCACCGGCTACGTCGCTGACCCGCGACTGCGGCCGATGCTGCTGGGCGCCACCGACACCAACGGCCGCCCGATCTTCGTGGGCACCGCCCCGTCCC
>NZ_BAAALF010001053.1:0-546 GCF_039528135.1 Kitasatospora nipponensis
GATTCGCCAGCACCATGCAGACCTGTGTACTGAACAGCGAGAGCGCGTGTCTGACGGCGGTCGCCAACGCCAAGGCGTACGCGACCAACACCTTGCCCGGCCTGCTCGACAACCTCTACACGCAGATCCACACGAAGGCGCCCAACGCCCATGTGGTGGTGATGGGTTACCCGCACCTCTACAAGGTCGGCGGGAGCTGCATCTTCGGCACGACCTGGCTGACCAGCACCGTGCTGCCGGTGGACGAGAGCTACCACCCCAAGGCGGCCGGCCAGTCGGGCGGCTACCTGCCGGCCTTCACCGCCGGGGTCTGATCCACCGGGATCCGAAAAACGGTTGTGCCCTCTGCCCATCGCGGGCGGCAGAGGGCACAACTTGCCTTTCAGCTCGTGTAGTTGCGCAGCCCGGCCACGGTCAGCTCGACCGGCTGGCCCGCCGTGCCCGCGAGCAGCGGCGCGGGGCCGGTCACCGGGTCCACCGGGCGGCCGTTCACCGCCAGGATCGCGTCCCCGGCCCGGACCGCCGCGCCGGGCGCGGCCAGCGGCG
>NZ_BAAALF010001054.1:0-545 GCF_039528135.1 Kitasatospora nipponensis
CCACGATCAGCACCGCCGCCAGCAGCACCGCGACCACCGTCAGGCCCTGCACCAGCCCACGCCTGGCCTGCGGGGCGTACATCAGCCCCACTCCCGTGACGGCCCCCGCGATCAGCCCGCCCAGGTGCGCGCGCCAGTCGATCACCCTGCTCACCGAGAAGGTGATCACCAGGTTGAAGACCAGCAGCGCGATCACCGGCCCGAGCGGCACCCGGCTGACCCGGTACAGCACCGCCGTCGCCCCGAGCAGCCCGAAGATCGCACCCGAGGCACCGACCGAGTTCAGCTTCTCCCCGGCGAACAGGTACGAGAAGGCCCCGCCCATCAGCCCGGAGGCGAAGTAGAGACCGACGAAGCGCAGCCGCCCGAGCACCAGCTCCAACTGCGGGCCCAGCACCCAGAGCGACACCATGTTCATCACCAGGTGCATCACCCCGCCGTGCACGAACATCGCCGTCACCAGCCGGTACCACTCGTCCGGGCCGGCGGCCACCCCGTACGCCTCGGACCAGTGCGGCGGCACCGCGCTCTGCAGCGCCAGTGTG
>NZ_BAAALF010001055.1:0-545 GCF_039528135.1 Kitasatospora nipponensis
CACGACGTGCCACGTTCCCCGACCTCGTACAGCGAGTAGAACTGCGCCTCCTTGCCGGGCGGGATCAGCTGGCTGTACAGCGAGCGCGACAGCGCATTGGTGCCGCCGAGCACCAGGCCGATGCCGACGGCGAGCGCGTAGAACTGCAGCGCCTGGCCTTCTTCGACGAAGTAGGCGTACACCAGCACCAGGACCCACACGCCCAGACTCACCAGGATCACCTTCTTCGCGCCGAATCTGCGGGCCGCGAAACCGTGCAGCATGCCGCCGATGTAGGCCACGAACTGGATCACCAGCACCGTCGCGATCAGCACCTGGTCGGTGAACCCGAGCTCCTCCGTGCCGTACTGCGCCGACACGCTGACCACCGTGTTGATGCCGTCGGTGTAGATCAGATACGCGCCGAGGAACCCGAGCGTCAGCGGCAGGGCCTTCGCGGCCTTGAACGTCTGCTTCAGCCCGACGAATCCCGCGGTGAGCACCCGCATGCCCGTTTCCCCGCCGTGCGGGTTCTGGTGTTCGCGCAACCTGCGGAGCGGGATCAG
>NZ_BAAALF010001056.1:0-544 GCF_039528135.1 Kitasatospora nipponensis
AATGTCACCGGGAACTCGTTGGCGATCCACTTCAGGTGATTGCTCACCTCGATGCCGCTCTTCTGCCCCCACTTCAGGAAGTGCAGATCGTCCAGAACCAGCACACGGACATCACAGGACAACACGCAGTCCAGCACCCGCCGTCCGAACTGGGCGGTGGTGCCCCGCCCCTGTCCGGGGTGGCCGAAGAACTCCAGCATGGCCCGGTTGAGGTCCTTCATCCCGGTGTTCCCGGTCAGCCCGACCCGACAGACAGGAATCCGCTCGTGCCCCTGGCTCGTGAACGGGCCCGACTCATCGATCTCCCGCTGGTGGAAGTCGCGGGCGAAGGCCAGCACCGAGGTCGTCTTGCCGAGCCCCGGGACCGCGTCGACGCCCACCGCTCCCTTGGCCTTGTCGCCGTCCTGCTCGTTGCTGTCGACGATGTCCCACAAGTCCTCGTGGAGCTCCGCCAGTTGCGGTGTCTTGACCGGGCCGATGTTCGCGTGCCACATCCGGCGCCGCCGGTCGTAGTCCGCCCGCTCCTGTGTGGCCAGGGACTTCA
>NZ_BAAALF010001057.1:0-544 GCF_039528135.1 Kitasatospora nipponensis
CCCCTCTGCGCCGGAAGGCCCAACCACGAGGGCCTGATGGGGGGCGATCTCTGCACTCTCGTGGGCCCCGCGTTCAAGTGGAAGACCACGGCCTTCAATTTTGTGACGCCGGGTACGGTGCGCACGGGCATCGAGTCCACTACGAAGGCCCGCCATTTCTGGCTGGCCTACCCCACCGGCGAGTACCGCCGAACCTGCCCGATCGCTGGCAAATACTCGGGCAGCAACGCCGACGGCGGGAATTTCGGCGTCGCGAGCATCTCCGAAGCGGAGAAGAACTGCCCTGGCACCGTGTACTTCGGCATGCAGTTCGAGCGGCTGCCCCGGAACTGACCAGCCTGGCGGACGAGCCATCGGGCACAGGCCCGATCTCACTTAAGACCCCAGTTGATCTGGGGTTTTTGCCTTTCTGGGTATTTCAGTGGCGGTCGGGCCCGGCGGGGGGGCGGGCTGCTTCGAGGCCGTGGACGAGGGAGCCGCCGAGCAGGGTGTGGCTGGGCCGGAGGCTGTCGAGGGTGTTCTCGGGGGCGGTTGTGGGGTCGTC
>NZ_BAAALF010001058.1:0-544 GCF_039528135.1 Kitasatospora nipponensis
CCCAGTTGGGCCGTCTGCTCACCCTCGCGTTCGCGTTCATCCTCACGCTCGGCTTCTTCGCCCCGCAGAGCCGCGCCGCGAGCACCGCCCCGGCCGCCCCCACCGGCCAGCCCTCGACCCGGGCCATTCCGGTGCCCAAGTCCGCCGAGGTGCCGAAGGACGGCCGCCCGACCCCGGGCACCGCGACCGAGGCCGCCGACGCGCCCAAGGCGGCCGCCCAACTGCCCGCCGCCGCACCGCAGTCCAAGCAACTGCGGTCCGCCCCGGCGGCCACTCAAGCCGCCTGCGCGTTCGGCAACAGCACCGGCAGCGCGCTGGTCCAGCAGGTCAAGGCCGCGAGCCTGGACTGCGTGAACTCGCTGTTCAACCTCACCGGGACCGAGGCCCAGGCCACCTTCCGCGAAGCCCAGATGGTGACCGTCGCCAACGCCCTTCGGGACAGCGCGACTTCGTACAACGGCACGAACTCCGGCTCGGCCGGTCAGCTGGTGCTCTTCCTGCGCGCGGGCTACTACGTGCAGTGGAAATACCCGGGCGTCGTCGG
>NZ_BAAALF010001059.1:0-543 GCF_039528135.1 Kitasatospora nipponensis
GCATAGACGTGGTAGTCGGCGAGGTCGGCTGCACCCCGCCGTCGGCTGCCGCGCGCGCCCGCGGGCCGTGTGCCACGCTCGATCCACGCAGGCCCACTGCGGCCCGGGCACCTGGGCAAGGAGTGCGCCATGGACGCTCCCCAGCGATATTCACCCGGACGTTTCTTCCGGGACCGCGAAATCAATGAGAAGGTCGGCATCAACTCTGAAAAGACCCTATGGGAGTGGATAGAAGCAGGCGCACAGCCTCCACGACCAAAAGGAAGCGTGCCTCTACCTCCAGAGTCCGAGCAGACTCTCTACCGCGGCCAGCCCGATGCTGGCTATGCACTAACCTCCCGGCTCTTCCGGGAAATATGGGCAAACGACCGCGCCGCGACTGAGAGTAAAATGCAGAATGCCGAGCGGCACCTTCTGAAAGTCCTGAAGTACGGTGAAGGGCTTGGACGACTGATGACAGACGGCGAACTCCTCGCCGTTCTCCAGCATCACGGAATTCCTACCCGGCTCATCGACGTATCCGCTGGACCATTCGAAGCCCTC
>NZ_BAAALF010001060.1:0-543 GCF_039528135.1 Kitasatospora nipponensis
CCCGACCCGCCCGGCCACCGACTCGGAGGCCACCGAACCCACACCCGCCAGGATCGGCACCGCCGCCAGGAAGACCGGCAGCAGCCCGTCGCTCAGCCCGTACCGGCGCTGGATCTCCGGGATGCAGGTCACCAGCAGCGCGAAGGTGACCCCCTGCAGCACGAAGCTCACCGCCACCGCCGCCCGCGACCGGCGCAACCGCGCGTCCACCTGCTGCTCGGGCATGGCTCGGCCTCACTCACTACGGCGCTACCGGCCGGTACGGAGATGTTGAGCCGTGAGCGTAGGCGTTCGATCGTGTTTCCGGGAGGGGTCGGACCGAATCCCTGCCGGGCTACGTCCGCAGCAGATAACTCAGAGCTCGCTGAACGCCTTCCGGGCTGTCGCCCAGCATCCCGATTCCGCTATTGCACTTCCGGCAGAGCAGGCCTCGGACTCTCCCGGTCGTGTGACAGTGGTCCACCTGCAAGGCCCGGTCCCCCGCAAGCAGGCCACACACCGCACAGCAACTTCCCTGGTCGGCGAGCATCTGCTCGTAACGCG
>NZ_BAAALF010001061.1:0-542 GCF_039528135.1 Kitasatospora nipponensis
CTCGACCACCTCCGAGCCACTGCCTCCAGTATCCGTTCGGCCGCGTGCCGATTGCCGGGCCGGGCCGCCGCCCGGAGATTGGAGACAGCGCGGCCGAGCCCGGCCGGGCACACCCCGCCGAGAGACGGAGCTCCCCCATGGCGGTCTGCGCGACCTGCGGCAACGACTACTGGCTGGCCTTCGAGATCAAGACCATCACCGGCGACAGCTACACCTTCGACAGCTTCGAGTGCGCGATGGAGAAGCTGGCGCCGCGCTGCGAGTACTGCGAGGTGCGGATCGTCGGCCACGGCGTCGAGGTCTCCGGCAAGTTCTTCTGCTGCGCCAACTGC
Source organism: Kitasatospora nipponensis (assembly GCF_039528135.1). Taxonomy (NCBI): domain Bacteria; kingdom Bacillati; phylum Actinomycetota; class Actinomycetes; order Kitasatosporales; family Streptomycetaceae; genus Kitasatospora; species Kitasatospora nipponensis. Next base: position 333 of record NZ_BAAALF010001061.1, read on the forward strand.
GCCCGCCGCGGCGGCGGCCTGGGCGAGCAGATCCGCGACGCGGTGGGCACTCACCCCGGGGTCACACCCGGGCGTGCGAAGTGATGTCGGCGGTGAAGTCCTCGATCATCGCGGGCGTGACGGTCGGGCGGCACTGGCCGATCGCCGTCAGGTAGTCGCCGGTGGTGGCGCCTGCCGGAGCGTCACCCGCCAGGTCCCGTTCGAAGGCGG
>NZ_BAAALF010001062.1:0-542 GCF_039528135.1 Kitasatospora nipponensis
GGCGTCGTACCCGTCGCCGAGCGGAATTCCCGCACGAACGTCCGCGTGCTCATGTGGGCGGTGGTGGCCAGCCGTTCGACCGGCAACGGTTCCGCCAGCCGCTGCTCGGCCCACTCCATCGCGCGGGAGATCGCGTCGTCTTCCGACCGCGGAGGCATGGGGCGTTCGATGTACTGGGCCTGTCCGCCCTCGCGATGCGGTGCGATGACCAGGCTGCGGGCGACCTTGTGGGCGGGGGTCGCGCCGAGACGTGACCGGACCAGGTGCAGGCACGCGCCCAGCCCGGAAGCGGTTCCGGCCGACGTGAGGACGTCCCCGTGGTCGATGTACAGCACGGAGTCGTCGAGATCGATGCCGGGATGGCGCTGTGTCAGCAGGTCGAAGCCCTGCCAGTGCGTGACGGCAGGACGTTCGCCGAGCAGGCCGGCATCGACGACGGGGATCGCGCCGAGGCAGAGCCCGACGATCGTCGCGCCCGACTCGTGTGCGCCGGTCAGCGTCGTGCGTACGGCGGGGGTGATGGGGCGGGCGGCGAAGAAACA
>NZ_BAAALF010001063.1:0-542 GCF_039528135.1 Kitasatospora nipponensis
GCGGCGGGCTGCTCCAGCCGGTGTGCGCCCGGTCGCGGCGGGCCGGGTCAGGCGGGCCTGCGGTGCCGTCCCGCCGCCTGCTCCTCGTGCCGCCGGCCCAGCCAGCCCATCAGGGCGAACATGGTGGTGAGCCAGACCAGGCTGAACACCGACATGGCGATCGCGTTGTCGGTCTGCACCGCGACCAGCACCAGGCCGATCGACACGGACAGCAGCAGCACCAGGGTCATCCCGCTGACCTGCTCCAGCAGCTGCCAGGCGCCGCGCGGCCCGCCGGCCTTACGGGGCTTGGCGTACCGGTCCGGGCCGAACCCCCCTTCTTCGGAATCCATCGCCATCCCACTCACCTCCGGGAACGGCCGGGCGGCGGGTGACCGACCGGCTCGATACCTCCAGCCTGCGCCGATCGCCCGCCGGCTGCGCGCCGGTGTACGGAAAGGCCCGACCGGTGCGGACCTTCGGCCCGTGCGCGGGTGGCCTCGGGCCGGTCCGGACACACCGTCGCGGTGCCTAGCGTGGAGGCGACAAGGGAGGAGCCGATG
>NZ_BAAALF010001064.1:0-541 GCF_039528135.1 Kitasatospora nipponensis
CACGGTTCACCATGCGCGGCACTCACGAAGGCGAGTTCTTCGGCATCCCTGCCACCGGCAACAAGATCGCGGTCCAGGCCATGAACTTCTACTACCTGGCCGATGGACGCATCGTCAAAGAGCGGGGTCAGCCCGATCTCCTCGGGCTCATGCAGCAGATCGGCGCCGTACCGGCGCCGTGAGGCAGACAGTCGCCTCCTCCTCCCGCGCAACCCTCCAGGTCCGCGCTGCCGCCCTCCCGCAAGGCACATCATGGAATCCCTCGCACCCGCACCGCCCGCTCAGGCGATAGCCGTCCTGCCCCGGTCCTCCATTCTGGTAGCGGCCCTGTCCACCGTCGTGGAGTGGTACGACTTCACGCTGTACCTGTACATGACCACCGTGCTGTCCCGGGTGTTCTTCGGCACCGGCTCCACCTCGCTCTTGATCACCCTGGCGGTCTTCGCCGTCGCCTACCTGATGCGCCCGCTCGGCGCGATGGCCTTCGGCCACATCGGGGACCGGCTCGGGGGCCGCAAGGTGCTGCTCGGCTCGAAGGCAG
>NZ_BAAALF010001065.1:0-541 GCF_039528135.1 Kitasatospora nipponensis
GCCCATTCCGCCGGTTCTGGTGCAGATCCTCCGCGAGCACATCGAGCGGTTCGGCGTCGCGTCCGATGGCCGACTGTTCCGGGCGACCGAGGGCGGGCGACTTCTCACGAAGGAGTACGCCGCGCTCTGGAAGGTAGCCCGGCCGTTCGTCCTGACACCCCATGAGGTGGAGACGCCGCTCGCGGACGTGCCCTACGAGCTGCGGCACACGGCCGTGTCCGGCTGGCTGGTGGCCGGCGTCGATCCGGTGGAGGTGGCGCGGCGCGCTGGGCACAGCGTGGCGGTGCTCTACCGCTTCTACGCCAAGATCCTGAACAACCGTCAGGATCACTCCAACGCCCTGATCGAGCGGTTCCTGAACGGTCAGGACATGCAGGAGTAGGCCGTCAGCAGCCCGGGACGGCGTTCCACAGATGTTCCACACGGGCTGGATCCGCGCGGGATATCGGCGACGCGCGGTGAGACAACATGCCAAAGGGGGGGTATCGGCTGCTCGCCGATACCCGCCCTGAGCTGGAGTTTCCTCCACCAGCGGAGAGTG
>NZ_BAAALF010001066.1:0-540 GCF_039528135.1 Kitasatospora nipponensis
CTCCCTCGAAGTCGGTCATTTCATCGCACCCGTCGGAACCGGCGCACTATTCTCGTCGGCCCTGCCCAGGTTGAACCATCCGCCGGAATTGACTCCGAAGATCCTGTTCTGGATGGCGGAATGAACGTCGATCCCCGGACTTCCGTCAACATGGGTTCCGACTGCCGTGATGTCAAACTCATAGGGAACCGTACGCGTCCCCTCGTAGCGCGCCACAACCGTGTAATGAACGATTTGATGATCCGCCACGATGGCCTTCTTTACCTGGGCCTCGATGGACGCCATGTTGGGATTCATTCCTGGATCGTCAACGGCTTGCTTGCTGGCGTTCGCCGCACGGGAACAGGTGGCGAGATTGGCGAGGTCGGTGCCGCTTCCGGACAGGCTGGCGGCAAGCAGGTGGCAGTTGTTGATCCAGAGATTGGGTGGACGGCTTCCGAGCCATGCGCCGTATCGTCCGGCCCACTCGTACCCGAGCGGTCGTATGTCGCGCGTGGTTGTCGAGCCCTCGTGCGTATTGAGCCATGCCTCATCGAGGCA
>NZ_BAAALF010001067.1:0-540 GCF_039528135.1 Kitasatospora nipponensis
CGAGGTCAACGAGGCGCTGAACGACCTGCCGCACCGGGTGCTGGGCCTGGGCGTGCCGAAGGAGGAGCACCGGCAGTACGGCTCCATCGCCGAGCACCTGGCCGCCTACGGCCTGGACGCGGCCGGGCTGCGGGAGCGGATCGCCTCGTACCTGTGGTGAGGCCCGGGCGGGGGCCGGCGGGACCGGTGGGCCTCCACGCGGAGGGTGCCACCGGGCCCAGGGGGCAGCCGAGAAGGCTTACGGCACTCCGAGGATGCCCTCGATCGCTTCCTGCACCTGGGTGGCGATCCGGGTGAGCTGCCGGGACTCTTCCTCGCTCTCGGCGGCCCTTTCCGTCTGCCACTCCATGAACAGCGGGGCGAACCAGATGAGCTGCACAAGTCGGGAGTCGATCATCTCCCCGGGCTCCGGAATTCGCGAGAGCAGCGACACGTAGGCCTCGCCCGCAGCCGGATCGAATTGGCCGGATCGGAGTTTCCCGAGAAAACCCGTCTCGTCGTCCCAAGCAAGTCGGATCGTAGCCATGTCGTTCTGTGGGC
>NZ_BAAALF010001068.1:0-540 GCF_039528135.1 Kitasatospora nipponensis
CCGCGCTGCCGCGTTCGGTCTGGAAGCACGTCACCTACACCCAGACCGGCACCACCGGCGTCCTCGACCAGGACGGCGTGGAGGTGGCCCGCAACACGTCGCTCACCATCACCCCCGGCGCCATCGGGTCCGGCACCACCACGGCCAACTACATCGGCAAGTCGCTCTACACCGGCGACAAGCTCTTCAAGGGCAGGATCCGTGACTTCCGCGTCTACGACCGCGCACTGGCGCCCAGCGAGGTCGTCGTACTCAGCGGGAACACCACGGGCGTCACCACGGCCACCCATCCCGCGCTGAAGATCGGCGCCATCATCGACGACGCCAACAGCAGGATCACCCTCCCACTGGCCGAGGGCAGTGAACTCACCGCGCTCGCCCCGCAGTTCACCCTCGTCAACGGCGCGTCCATCAGCCCGGCCTCCGGCACTCCGCGCGACTTCACCAAGCCGCTCACGTACGAGGTGACCGGCTCCGACGGCGGGAAGCGCACCTGGACGGTCGAGGCGCTGATCATGAAGAGCCCGGTCCTGCCGGGGC
>NZ_BAAALF010001069.1:0-539 GCF_039528135.1 Kitasatospora nipponensis
GACCAATCTGATCGCCGGAGTCCAGTTGGCCGACGGTCTGCAACTCCTGACGATTGCCCGCTCGCTCGCCGACGCCCTCACCACCCACCTGAGCCTGCGTCGGCGCTACGACGATCTCCACACCACCAGCAGAATCGAGCTGGCCGCCGCTCGGGCGCTCGGAAATCGCGCGTTCGAAGCCGAGGCTCTGCTTGACTGCGGCCGTGCCCTCAAGGGCCTGGACCGCCGCGATGCGGGGCAAGCCGACTACCAGCAGGCCCTCGCCATCAATCGGGAAATCGGGAACCAGCGGGGCATGGCGTCCAGTTTGTCCCTCCTCGGGGTCGTCCTGCACGAGGCGGGCAACGTGGTGGCCGCGCACAGTGCGCACCTTCAGGCCGTCGCGGTGGTCACTGCCCTCGGCAGCATTGACGAGCTGGCCTGGGTCTGGGGCAATCACGGTCTGACCTTGGTGAGCATGGGACGCTGCGAGGAGGCCACGGCTGCCATGCAGCGGGACCTGGCGGCTTGCCGGACCCTTGGTGACCGCATGGGCGAAG
>NZ_BAAALF010001070.1:0-539 GCF_039528135.1 Kitasatospora nipponensis
CTCGCGGTGATCGGCCGCACCGGCAGGGCCGGCAGCGAGGTCCAGCTCTGCCGCGACGGCGCCGACCCGGTCACGCTGTACCAACACCGGGAGGACGACCAGGTGGTGGCGCTCTCCGCCGACGACTCGCTGGTCGCGATCGGGCACAGCGAGCACGGCGACAGCCGGCACCCCGCGCTGCGGGTGCTCGCCGTCGACGGCTCGACGGTCGCCGAGCTCTGGGACGGCGCCGGGCTCGGGCTCAGGGGTTCCGGCTTCCCCCCCGTCCCGGGCGACCCGCGGCTGCTGGTCGAGCACGAGCGCCGCGGCCGGCCCGAACTGCTGGTCTGGGACACCGTCAGCGGGGCCCAGCGCGAGCTGGTCCTCGACCTGCCCGGTGAGACCGGCGCCGACTGGTACCCAACCGGCGACGCGCTGCTGATCTCGCACTCCCACCACGCCAGGGACGAGCTCTACCGGTACGACCTGACGAGCGGTCAGCTGACCCGGATCCCGACCCCGCGCGGGACGATCGGCTCCGCCACGGTCCGGGCCGCGGC
>NZ_BAAALF010001071.1:0-539 GCF_039528135.1 Kitasatospora nipponensis
CAGCGCGCCGAGCCGGATCACGGCGCGGCTCGGGTTGGCGGGCCGGGAGCCCGCGCTGATGCCGAGGATGGAGGCGACCAGGTAGCCGCCGACGCACCAGGCGACCACCAGGTAGAACGAGGACAGGCCCTCCGCGTCGCCCTTGGCGAGCGGCAGGACGTCCTCCACCACGACCGTCCGGCCCTGGCTCTTGTCGACGGCGGTGAGGATGGTCTGGGCGGCCGCGGGGGCGGGGGAGGCGCCGGGTCGGTCGCGGTGGTGGCGCGGACCGCGCTGTGCGGCACCGACTCCAGCGCGCCGACCAGCTTCGGGCTGACCTGCGGCGGGGCGACCACCGCGATCGACAGCTCGTGCGGGGTCGGGTGGTGCAGGGCCCCGACGTACGAGGTGATGAACCCGAGCTGCAGCAGCAGCACCGCGATCACCAGCAGGGCGGCGCGCGGGGTGACCGCGTCCTTGAGTTCCGCGAGGAATCCCTGGCGGCCCGGGTCGGCCATCGAACCTCTCCTTAGAACGCAAGCAAGGGCAAAAGGGATAAC
>NZ_BAAALF010001072.1:0-538 GCF_039528135.1 Kitasatospora nipponensis
GCCAAGGTCTACCGGGACGGCGCGGGCGGCTGGGGCATGCAGGCGATCGGCGCCCCGGCGAAGGCGCGGACGTTCCAGGACATGCTGCCCGCGATCGAGCCGTACCTCTGACGCCGGGCCCTGGCGGGCTCTTTACCTTCTTTACCTTCTCTTGGGTTTTCTGTTAGGCTCGACAACAGCGGAGGGGAGTATTCCCCCGCAGCGTTCCCGTCATCACGGGTGCCCTTCCACGGCGCCCCGGGGCGCTGGTCCGGTCCGGCCGAGCGTGGCCGACGGGCGGAAGAGACCTCCGGCAGTGACGATGTCTGTCTCGCCTACCTGCCGGAGGAGCAGCTAGTGGACGTTTCCGTAAGCCTTTGGGCCGGCACGATGGGGGTTCTGATCGCCCTGGTCGTCGCCGACTTCTTCATCGGTGGCCGAAAGCCGCACGAGGTCTCCATCAAGGAGGCCGGGATCTGGACCGCGGTCTGGGTCGCGCTGGCCTTGCTCTTCGGCGGTTTCCTCTGGTGGTACGGCGGTTCGCAGCCGGCCGGTGAGT
>NZ_BAAALF010001073.1:0-538 GCF_039528135.1 Kitasatospora nipponensis
CCCGTGCGACAACGTCGGGACGAACTCCTCGGGCGGCAACCACCCCAGGGCCGACTGCGACACGGAAGAGCGGATCTCGTTGGCCATGGACAGACCATAGCGCCGTGTCACTGAGCCCGTGACCGGGCTGGTCGAGTGCGGCGGAACCGCTTCGGTTGCGCGGACGAGCGCGGCAAAGGCGCAGGGGGTGTGCTTGTCCGGGGCCTTGGTCTGCCGAGTCGGGTCAAGATCGTGGTGTTCCACGATGGTGCGGCACGACTGGTTACCGGACAGTAGCCAGTGCGTACGGGGGCTGCCGGATCACGAGCTGCTGGCGCTTCACTGATGGGGATGTGTAGGCGTGAAGAAGATGAAAGCCGCGATTGTCGCGGCTGCCGTGCTGGCGGGTCTTGCGGTGTCCGCCGCTCCGGCGATGGCCGCTCAGTGCAAGACGGGGGGCGGCGCCCTGTACGTCTGCGAGTACGGCGTGACGAACCACGCGCTCCCGGCCGGCCAGAAGGAACAGTTCCTGGTCGGTATGGATCAGGCGGTGTGGACG
>NZ_BAAALF010001074.1:0-538 GCF_039528135.1 Kitasatospora nipponensis
CAGGCCGAACCGCTCGGCGGCCTCCAGCATCTGTTCCTCGGCCGGGCGGTAGAGGCCGATCCAGGCCATCGTGCCGGGCTCGCCGGGCACCTGCCGGTAGACCTCGGCCAGGCTGCCGCCGCCGCCGATCCGGTGGCCGTCCCGGTACACGGCGGCGTCCACCACCGAGCGTTCCAGGTGCACCCCGTCGTCGTCCCGGTGTTCGGAGCGGGGGTCCATCGAGTGCTCGGGGGCGGGCTCGGGCTGCTGCCCCATCGGGCGGGCGAACGGACGCTTGCTCGCGCGGGCCGCGCGGGAACGCCAGTCGGACATGGGCGGGCACCTCCGCCGCCCAGTCTCCTGCCGAGTGACCCGCCGCGCACCCGAAGACACGCGGCGGGTGGCGGACCGTCAGCTCGCGTCGGCCTTGGCCTTCGCGGGGGCGGTCGCGGCGGGCTTGCGCAGGAACAGGTACAGCGTGGGCACCACGTACAGCGCCCAGCCCCAGACCTGAAGCTTCGTCGGGTCGGGCTGGAAGTTGAACACGCCCTTGAGCAGG
>NZ_BAAALF010001075.1:0-538 GCF_039528135.1 Kitasatospora nipponensis
CTTCCCGGGCCGGGGTGCGCCCAGGCCCCGCCGGAACTGGCAGCTTGGGGCTGAACCCTCCGGAAAGGCCCACTCATGTACCTCGCCCCCGCCCCGGCGCTCGCCCCGCTGCAGCCGCTCCTCCCCCCGGCCTGCACGGTGGAGGCCACCTTCGACAGGACGAACGGCATCGCGCCCGCCACCGCCGTCAGCTTCGCCCCGGACGTCGTCCCGTACGGCGCGGGCGTCCGGATCGTGGTGCACCGGGCCGAGGGCCACACCACCCTCGCGATGAGGGTGGACGGGCTGACCCCCGGTCACGTCTACCCCGTGCACGCGCACGCGCGGGGCTGCGGCACCGTCCCGGCCGACTCGGGCCCGCACTACCAGGACCGGCCTGACCCGGTGCAGCCCTCCACCGACCCCGCCTACGCCAACGACCGGAACGAGCTCTGGCTCACCCTGCGCACCGACGAGACCGGCCGCGCCACCGCGAGCAGCACCGTGGAGTGGGAGTTCCGGGGCGGTGCGGCCGGTTCGCTGGTGCTGCACGCCGGCT
>NZ_BAAALF010001076.1:0-538 GCF_039528135.1 Kitasatospora nipponensis
CCCGCCCCGCCCCGGCGAGCATGGCGCGCTTGACGGCGGCCTCGGCCAGGTCGGGCGTGGTCAGGCCGCTCTCCGGGCCGAAGCCGTTGGTGGCGACCACCGCGAGGTCGGCGTGCACGTCGGCCAGGTCGCGCAGCGCCCAGGCGCCCACGGCGGCCTGGGTACGGTGCCGGAGCCGCCCGCCGACCAGATGGAGCGTCAGATCCGGGTGGTCGGCCAGCCGGGCGGCGACCGGGAGGGCGTTGGTGACCACGGTCAGCGTGCTGTCCAGGGGGAGCAGTGCGGCCAGCCGGGAGATCGTGGTGCCCGCGTCCAGCAGCAGGCTGCCCTCGGTGGGCAGCAGCTCCAGGGCGGCGCGGGCGATCCGCTCCTTCTCCGGGGCGGCCGTGGAGTCGCGTTCGGCGAGGCCGGGCTCCAGGTGGAGGCCGCCGGCCGGGAGCGCGCCGCCGTGCACCCGGCGGAGCAGGCCGGCCTTGTCGAGCGCGCTCAGGTCCCGCCGGACGGTCTCCTGGGTGACGCCGAACTCCTCGGCGAGGGA
>NZ_BAAALF010001077.1:0-305 GCF_039528135.1 Kitasatospora nipponensis
CTGGCAGAGCATGTTCTGTTTGATGGTGATCCTGGCCAGGTCCAACGCGGGTGTGGCCCCAGCGTGTTCGAAGGTGCCACCACTGAGCTCGAGCGACCCGCCGATGACCGAGCCGGTGAGATCGACGCTGCCTTCGGAGACGAATCCCCGGTCGAGCAGTGCAGTCTCCCGCACCTCCAGATCGAGGGCCAGCAGCGCCTGCCCGCCTCGGTTCCGAAGCTGTGCTCCTCGGAGGCTGAGCCGGCCACCAATGTGAGCTCCGGTGAGATGTGTGGTTCCCGCAACCGTCAGGTCGGAGAACGAGG
>NZ_BAAALF010001077.1:315-537 GCF_039528135.1 Kitasatospora nipponensis
CCCCGCGCAGTCCCAGCCGCCCATCGATCTTGGCCTCGGTCAGCCGGATGCGCCCGCAGGAGGTGTCCCTCAGGGTCAGACTGTGCACGGTGTGCAGCTGTGCCGCACGGAGCTCGGCGAGCGAGCAGGTCTCCAAGTAGACCCCTTGGGCAGTGGCCTGCTCAAGGTTGATTGCCTCATCCGCATGACAGCCCGTCAGCTCAAGGGTGCCGTTGAGAGTGG
>NZ_BAAALF010001078.1:0-537 GCF_039528135.1 Kitasatospora nipponensis
ATGTGGCAGTCCGGGGTGTGCAGGACCGGCATGGCGACCGCCCCGCCCTTGGTCCAGATCTGCACCGGGTCGTCCTGGACACCGCGGGTGAGGACGATGCCCGGGGCGTCCTCCTTGACGATCTCCGGGTTGGTGCCCCGCGCGAGGACCAGAGCCTCGGCGGTGACCCCGTAGATGGTCTGGCCCCACTTCGCCCGGTCCGGCGGCAGCATGATCCACCGGTCGTCCGGGAGGACCTTGGTCGCCGTCCCGTCCACGTTGACCTGGGCCTTGTAGAGAGTCACCGGGGGGAGACCGTAGTCGTTGCGGACGGCGTTGACCTCGGAGACGGTGAGGGTGCGGGTCGGGGTGTTGGAGGGGTTGACGCTCCGGTAGTAGGCGGCCCGGTAGGCGTTGTTGCGGGCGAGGTAGCTGAACGCCCGCTTGGAGGTGACGACGAGCTCCGGTTCGGGTGCGCCGAGGTCGTCCAGGTACTGGAGCCAGCCGAGTTCGTCGGCGAGTGGGTCCGAGGTCGGGTCGGACCACGGCTTGGGGGCG
>NZ_BAAALF010001079.1:0-537 GCF_039528135.1 Kitasatospora nipponensis
GGTTTATACGGTGATGACATGCTTCACACAGACGTGCGTGCTCTCCTCGGCCAACGGGAACTCCGCTGGTGCGGAACGGCCTTTGGGAGCGGCTGTATCTCCTGCTGGCCCCTCCGATGACAGGGAATCAGCCGCGGCGGTCACCGACCCCTGATCAAGTCGGAAAGATGATCGACCTGACCGCTACTGAGGCACGCCGGATGATCGATGACGGCGCATTGGATGCCGAGGAATACCGGCAGGCCCTGCACGATCGGGGCGAACAGGTCCAGGACTACAACGCGCTGACCACCCTGCTCGCGGATCCGATCAAGCAGACGGGCCAAGACGGGCTCCTGGCCGGGGTGCCTGTAGTGGTGAAGGACAGCACCGACGTCGCCGGGGTGGCTTCGCCCGCCGGGACCCCTGCCTTGGCCGACAACATCGCTTCCAGGCATGCTCCGCTGGTCCAGCGACTGGTGGAGGCCGGAGCGGTCGTTGCGGGCAAGACCGTGATGCATGAACTCTCCCTGGGCGGTACCTCGCACAGCGGCTTGC
>NZ_BAAALF010001080.1:0-537 GCF_039528135.1 Kitasatospora nipponensis
TCCGCCAGGTGCCCGTGACTTCCGATGCCCTGCAGGCCGCCGGGTGGACGTGGCGCGGCATCGTCCCGTGGCACAAGCCGATCGCCCGCCCGGCCAAGGGCGGATTCAAGCGGGCCTGCGAGTACGCCCTGTGGGCGACCAAGGGCCCGGTCGACGCAACCCGCAACCCCGTCTACCTACCCGGCCTCTACTCGGCCAGCCAGCCGAGGGGAACCAACCGGCGGCACATCACCCAGAAGCCCGACGAGCTGATGGCCGGTCTGATCGAGGTCGTCGCACCCGGCGGAATCGTCCTCGACCCGTTCGCCGGGTCCGGCTCCACCGGCGTTGCCGCCCTCACCACCGGCCGCAAGTTCGTCGGCATCGAGATCTCCAGCGACTACGCCACCGTCACCCGCGAACGCCTCACCCTCGCCAGCTGAACACCTGCTGGTGCCCCGCTCCCGCGGCGGGGCACCAGCAGCATCAGCAGAGGGCGCGGCCCGCCGAGATGGCAGCACTGATGTCGCCCCTCTGTCCCTGGCCGAGGCTCGGGCT
>NZ_BAAALF010001081.1:0-537 GCF_039528135.1 Kitasatospora nipponensis
GGGGGCGGGTGGCCGGAGGCCGAGGGGGCCGCGATCCGGGAGGACGCCCAGCGCGCCCGGTTCGCGCAGATCGAGCAGCAGGTGCCGCTGCACGAGCTGCGGGTGTCGGTGGGGAAGGCCCGGCGCGGGGTCGAGCAGCTGCGCGCGGAGCAGGCCCGCCGCGCCGCGCCGCCGCCCGAGCGGCTCCAGCTGGAGGACGCTGTCCGGGCCGACCTGGCCCGGGAGGTGATGGCCCGGGCCGCCCGGTCGGGCAGCACCACGGCCAGGCCGTCGAAGAAGACCGCGCCGAAGAAGCCGCCGGCCCCGGGGCTCGGCCAGCAGCTCCCGCCGCACCTGCGCTGGGGCAACGACCCCCGCGACCGGGGCAACACCCCGGGCCGGTAGGTGGTCTCCAAGGTTGGTGAAAACCTTGGAGGCCCAGGTCACGGTGAGGTCTACCAATGCTCTGACCTGCGGCTTCCAAGGTTGGAAGCCGGGCCGTCCGGCGCCGGGCCGCCCGCCGGGCGCATCCGCCGTCCGGGTGGGGTCGGTGGTCCG
>NZ_BAAALF010001082.1:0-536 GCF_039528135.1 Kitasatospora nipponensis
CGTGAACGGATCCTCGTACGGGTCGATGGCGTTCGCCCCCTTCACCAACTGGTCCGACATGGCGTCCACCGCCCAGACCGGGATGAGCCAGGGCGCGGTGGCGCCCACGCTGTTCTACTTCGCGCCCAAGAACATCTGGGTGCTGGCCTACCAGTGGGGCGCGTGGCCGTTCATCTACCGCACCTCCAGTGACCCCACCAACCCCAACGGCTGGTCCGCGCCGCAGCCGCTGTTCACCGGCAGCATCCCCAACTCCGGCACCGGCCCCATCGACCAGACCCTCATCGCCGACGACCAGAACATGTACCTGTTCTTCGCCGGCGACAACGGCAACATCTACCGCGCCAGCATGCCCATCGGGAACTTCCCCGGCAGCTTCGGCTCCTCCTACACCACGATCATGACCGACACGACGGCCAACCTGTTCGAGGCACCGCAGGTCTACAAGGTCAAGGGCCAGAACCAGTACCTCATGATCGTCGAGGCTCGGGGTACGAACGAGCAGCGCTACTTCCGCTCCTTCACGGCCACCAGCC
>NZ_BAAALF010001083.1:0-536 GCF_039528135.1 Kitasatospora nipponensis
GCGATGGCCGCGTACGCGCTGGTGACCGACCCGCCGCTGGCCCCCAAGTCGGCCCCCGGCAAGGCGGACTGGGCCACCAGCCTGACCCGCCAGGTCGAGTTCATCCAGTGGCTGCAGTCCAGCGAGGGCGCCATCTCCGGTGGGGCGACCAACAGCTGGGAGGGCAGCTACGCCACCCCGCCCGCCAACACCCCGACCTTCTACGGGATGTACTACGACGAGGCGCCGGTCTACCACGACCCGCCGAGCAACCAGTGGTTCGGCTTCCAGACCTGGGGTCTGGAGCGGGTCGCCGAGTACTACTACGCCAGCGGTGACGCCAAGGCCAAGGCCGTCCTCGACAAGTGGGTCACCTGGGCGCTGAGCAAGACCACCTTCAACGCCGACGGCACCTACCAGATCCCGTCCACGCTGGCCTGGAGCGGCAAGCCGGACAGCTGGAACGCCACCGCACCCGGCGCCAACACCGGTCTGCACGTGAGCGTGGTCGACTACACCAAGGACGTCGGGGTGGCCGGCTCGTACGCCAAGCTGCT
>NZ_BAAALF010001084.1:0-536 GCF_039528135.1 Kitasatospora nipponensis
CGCGCTCTGCTCGGTGACAGCCTGTCCGACCTGGTTCCGCACTGAGCATCCGTGCCCGCAGGTCAAACCGCTCACACGTCCTCATCAGCGACCGAAAAACCGAAAAGGTGACACCAGCATGCCGTTCGAAGCAGATTTCGCCCATGCCGTGAACCGCACGACCGACTCCCTCGAACCCGACCTCACCGCGCTCCTGGGCGGAGCCGTCCAGCGCGGACGGAGCCGTCGGCGTCGGCGCAGCGCCGGCGTCATCGCCGGGGTCGGCACCTGCGCCGCGGTCGCGGCGGCCGCCCTGGCGATCCCCGGCACGTCCGTCGGGACCCACCTTGGTGGCTCCGACATGGAGATGGTGGCCCTGGCGATGCCCCGGTCCGCGATCAGTGGCGACCAGATGACCGCGGCCCTGCAGAAGACGTTCCCCGGGGGCCGGTTCAGCCAGGTGACCGGGCAGAGCAACAACCCCTCGGATCCGCGCGGCGGGCTGGTCGCCAACGGCGGACTGGTCCTCGACGACGGTCAGGGCGCCGCGTTCGTCG
>NZ_BAAALF010001085.1:0-536 GCF_039528135.1 Kitasatospora nipponensis
CCTGTTGGTAGTTGGCCCCGCCGACCCAGCGGTCGCCCAGGTACGGCCGGACCTCGTGGAAGCTCATCTCGACCGCGCGCCACATCGGCAGGAACTTGAACAGCGCGAAGAGCACCAGCGCCGGGGCCAGGAACAGCCAAGGGGTGAGCCGGCCCCGGGCCCAACCGGCGGAGGGCCTAAGCCCCACCAGGATCCGACCCCCTGCTTCGTCAGCTCGGCCGCGAAGGTCCCCGCCAGCTTGCCGAGCACCGCCTTGGGGTCGGAGCCGCAGTCGGCCACCATCCCGTTCAACGCCTCGGCGGAGGCCTGCCGGAACGGGGTCCACTCCTTCACCACCGGCACGTACCGGCCCGCCTCGCGGTAGACCTTGTCGAAGACCAGCCAGCGCTGGTCCTTGCGGACGGCCGCCAGGTCCATGCCCTTGTTGACGGGCAGTCGGACCACGTTGCCGTCGGTGTCGCCCGCCATCCCGATCGTCTGCCCCTCGGGCGAGACCAGGAACTCGGCGTACCTCTGCTGCCCGGTGCGGTTCTTCG
>NZ_BAAALF010001086.1:0-536 GCF_039528135.1 Kitasatospora nipponensis
AGGCCAGTGCCGTACATGCCCAGCGCCGTGCCACCGTAACTCCGGCGGTGACCAACCGTCATGGCCCTGTCCAGCGCTGCCCCGTCCATACCAGCGCCGTTGTCGAGCACCAGCAGCGAGACGATCCGGTCCGCGTTGCGCAGGAAGTGCACGACGATGGAGTCAGCCCCGGCATCGATGGAGTTGTCGACCAAGTCGGCCACTGGCCCTTCGAAGCTGTACCCCTGATTGGTCAGCGCACTCGCGTACCCGGCGTCAGGCGGCAGGTGAGTACTGCCGCTGGTCGCGAGGTACGTAGTAGAAGCGGCCCGTCAAATTCAATGATCAATCATCGCTGTCGGGCGGGTCCCCTGTACAGAGACGATCGGTCCGGATTACCGGCCGAAAGTCCCTTCTCTGCTCTGCCGGGCCGGGCACTTCGACGTCCGATGATCCAGAACATGCAGCGCGAACTCAGGGCTGTCGGGGGGTGCGGCTACGGTTCGGTCATCCGATCAGATGTGTGGGGCGAGGAGATGACCGTGCGGCGCTGGGAG
>NZ_BAAALF010001087.1:0-535 GCF_039528135.1 Kitasatospora nipponensis
ATCGAGGTGACGTACGGCGGGAACGGCTGGCACTCCCACCTGCACGTCCTGATCTGGACCGAGGACCCCGCCACCCGCGAGAAGGCCGAGGAGCTCCAGGAGGAGCTCTACCGCCGGTGGGTCGACCGCTGCAAGTCGGTCGGCCTGCCCACCCCGGACCGCCAGCACGGCGTCCGGGTCGACCCCGTGATCCTCCAGGCCGACGGCAAGCTGCCGCTCAACCTGGTCCGCTACCTGGCCAAGGTCCAGGACAAGGACGTCGTGGACCAGCGGATCACCGCCCGCCCGGTCGCGGCCGAGATGACCCGCGCCGACATGAAGCTGGCCCGTGGGGCGAAGGGCCTGACGGCGTTTCAGCTCGCGGAGAAGGCCGCCGCCGGGGACGAGGAGTGCCTGCGGCTGTGGCTGGAGTACGAGTTGGCCACCAAGGGCAGGCAGTGCCTGACCTGGACCGAGGGGCTCAAGGAGCGGCTGGCCGAGCTGGCCGGCATCCCGCTGGACGACGCGAAGGACGAGGAGATCCCGGCCGGGGAGG
>NZ_BAAALF010001088.1:0-535 GCF_039528135.1 Kitasatospora nipponensis
GCTCGGGTGAACGACGCGGCGTGCGACGGGCCCGGCCCGAGCGCAGCGCCTCGGCGACCTCCCGTTTCAGCCCTCCCCGGGCCTGGACGTAGATCGCTTGATAGATCGTTTCCGTGCTCACCTGCATGCCCTCGTCATCGGCGTAATCACGCGACAGGACGCCGCTGATCTGCTCCGGAGACCATTGTTGCGCCAGCCGGTCCGCGACGTAATCGCGTAACCGTCCCGGCTGGGCAAGCTTCGCCGACTTCGGCCGCGTCCGCTTCACGGCCGCGTCACGATGCGCACCATGGGGCAGGTAGAGCCCGCCGGTCGAGCGCGCCTCGACCTCACGCGTGATCGTCGAGGGCGATCGCCCCACCTGCCGGCCGATCGCGCGCAACGACCATCCCAGCCGCCTCAGATCAGCGATCGTCTCCCGCTCCTGCAATGACAACAACCGAGAACCGACCTGATCGGCAACGACGGGCGAGGGACACGTCATGGACCCCATCGTCGTCGCCTCGGTGATGTAGACCACGAGCGTCCCGTCGGG
>NZ_BAAALF010001089.1:0-535 GCF_039528135.1 Kitasatospora nipponensis
CGACCGATACCACTGTCCCGGCTAGGAGAAAACGTTGAAGAGCACCGTCGAGCAGCTGAGCCCGACGCGCGTGAAGATCAATGTCGAGGTGCCGTTCGACGAGCTCAAACCGAACTTCGACCGCGCCTACAGCAAGATCGCTCAGCAGGTCCGGATCCCCGGCTTCCGCCCCGGTAAGGCACCGGCCCCCGTCCTCGAGAGCAGGATCGGCCGCGCCCCCGTGCTCGACGAAGTCGTCAACGAGGCCATTCCGGCCAAGTACATGGAGGCCGTGGAGAGCGGAGACGTCCGCACGCTCGGACAGCCCGACTTCGAGGTCACCAAGCTCGAGGACAAGGACGTCCTCGAGTTCACCGCAGAGGTCGACATCCGCCCCGAGATCACGATCCCGGATCTGGACGACCTGTCGGTGAGCGTGGCCGACGTGGACGTCACCGACGACGAGGTCGGCGAGGAGCTCGACAACCTCCGCGCCCGGTTCGGCACGCTGACCGGCGTCGATCGTCCCGCCGAGCACGGCGACTTCACCTCGATC
>NZ_BAAALF010001090.1:0-535 GCF_039528135.1 Kitasatospora nipponensis
CACGAGCACGCCGAGCAGGCCGGGCACAACCCGCGGGGCTGGATCGAGGACTACCGCGCCGCTCGCGCCGGCCAGCCGCCCGCCCCGGACGAGGGCTGACCCCCTTTCACCCCACCTTCTCCCGGGGCCGGAGCAGTACCTGCTTCCGGCCCCGGGGACCACCGCGCCACCACCAGGAGGACGGCCCCGTGCCGTGGTTCAAGATCGACGACTCCTCGCACAGCCACCCCAAGTTCCTGCGCGCCGGGAACGCGGCACTGGGGCTGTGGCTGCGGTGCGGCCCCTACTCGGCCCACCACCTGACGGAGGGAATCGTCCCCGCCATCCTCGCCGCCAACTACGGCACCGCCCCGCAGGCCGCCAAGCTCGTCAAGACCGGCCTATGGCACACCGCCGGGCACACCTGCCCGCGCTGCCCGCAGCCGCTCGAGGCGGACGACTACGTGATCCACGACTTCTTCGAGGGCGGCCGCAACAGCACCCGAGCCCAGGTCGAATCCGCGAAGAGGGGCGCAGCCGACCGCTCCGCCCGGGC
>NZ_BAAALF010001091.1:0-535 GCF_039528135.1 Kitasatospora nipponensis
CCGTCGATCCCTGGCGTTTCGGGCGACGGTCGCCACCCGGTGCCCGTCGTCAACTCGACGGGGGAGTCGAAGAGATGAAGCTACGTACGGTCGTGCCCGCGGTCGGCGGACTGGCCGCAGTGCTGCTGCTCGCGGGCTGCGGCAGCGACGGCCCGGCCGCGGCCGCGCCCAGCCCGAGCGCCAGGGCGGCCCAGGTGACCTGGTCGGGGGTGACCTCGGTGTGCCGATCGGTCCAGCGGACCAGCCGCAGGGCCACCGGGTCCACCAGGAGCACCGTCCACCACGAGTCACGTCCCTTGCAGACGAGTTCTCTGAGCTCCGCCACCGTGATGTTCTCGCAGGTACCGGGTGGTTCGTTGGACCGGATCGCACGGTCAGCGGTCGTCATGCGAAGGACCTTAGGTGCCGTGGCGCGGAGTTCCGGGAGCCTCACACGATCGAAGTCGTGTCGTGCGGCGGCCTGCCGTATGCCGGCGGTGCGGGCAGCGCCCGCGCCGTTGCTGACAGGCGGGTCATCGCCTGGTCGAAGTCGCGG
>NZ_BAAALF010001092.1:0-209 GCF_039528135.1 Kitasatospora nipponensis
ATCGGTACGGTGGCCAGCAACAACCCGGAGGCCAGCATGGTGGCGCCCAGCGCGCGCATGGTCCTGGTGAGCGTCATCCCTACCCCGTTACCCCGTCAGTTGGAGACTGTGGCGCGTGCCTTGGAGGCACGCACCGCTCGATCGTATCGCCCCACTACCTGACATGGGGAGGACCCCACGCCTCTGCACGCCTTCACCACAGCCCGATT
>NZ_BAAALF010001092.1:219-534 GCF_039528135.1 Kitasatospora nipponensis
CGGGCCATCAGGCCGCGTTCGGGATCTTGTCGAAGATCATCTGAGTGATCTTCCGTGCCACCCCGCAGACGTCGGGCTTGGTCGCCTTGTCGTAGTTGGTGATCTTGATGTCGACCGAGTTGTCCCCGAACTCGTTGATGCTGTTGAGCTGGACCACGATGTCGCAGGAGTCGAGCTCCTTGCCGCTGGCCTTGGTCAGCTTCTGGGAGGCCCGGTTGCCGCCGAAGCGGAGCTTGGTGCCGCCGCCCTCCTGGCTCTGGACGCCCTGCTCGTAGCGGATGGCCTGGACCGAGATCGCCAGCATCGACTTCTTCG
>NZ_BAAALF010001093.1:0-534 GCF_039528135.1 Kitasatospora nipponensis
GACCGCGATCGCCCCGGCGACGCCGATGCCGAGCACCTGGTTGGGCAGCCGGTCGTACCGTATTCGGACCTTCGAGATGGTGAACGCACGCATGCCGCAGTACCTCCGTGGTGGGGGGAAAGTGGGCGCCGCACTCGGGGCGCGCTTTCGAGACTGCGGGACGGAACGGGGCCGGGCAAGCACCGGCAGCGGCATGACGCACGCCACATTTGACAGCAACTCGCGCTGGCAGCAGCCGAACTGACGGTCCGTCGGCAGTGGTGACGGCCCCACGGTGAAGAAGGTCACGTCCGCCGACGGTCCCCACTCCTGGTGCCGAAGGTCACTTGCCGGAGCCGCTGTCGGTCGGTGTTCCGTGGTAGCGGCCGCTGCTGCGGTGCCACTCGCGGTTGCCGGCCCGCCAGGCCTCCAGCCCGGTCAGGAACAGCCCCAGCTGCGGCGTCGCGAACCTCGTCAGGTCACGGCACTGGGCGTCGAACCCGGCCATCAGCTCGTTGTGCAGGTTCACTCCCCGTACATGCGCCTCCTCGAACG
>NZ_BAAALF010001094.1:0-534 GCF_039528135.1 Kitasatospora nipponensis
CCGCATTCGGAGTTCGTCACTCTGCCGGGCGTCGGCCACTTCCCGCACCTCGAAGCACCCGCCGAGACCTCCGCCGTCCTGGCGACGTTCCTCCGCGGGGTCTGAGACCGGCATCAGGACGTGCAGGGGCCCGTGCCGACCTCGGCTCCGTAAGCGGGTGCCTGCTCGTACTCGTCGCGCACTTCGTCCGCGGTGAGCACGAACCCGGTGTCGGGATCCTCGACCGACGCGCCGAACACCACCCCGACGACGTCACCGGCCGGGTCGATCATCGGGCCGCCGGAGTTGCCACTGCGCACCTGCCCGCGGACGGTGAAGACGTCACGCTGAACGGTGTCGGCGTCGTAGATGTCCGGGCCGCGCAGGTTGATCCGCTCCCGCACCCGCAGCGAGGAGGCCGTGTACGGCCCGTCGAGCGGGTAACCGAGCGCGATCGCGGGATCGCCCGTCACCGCCGGCTCCTGCCGCAGGTCCAGCCAACAGGTCGAGCGCCCGGTCACGGCCAGCACCGCGAGGTCCGTATCCGGGTCGAAG
>NZ_BAAALF010001095.1:0-533 GCF_039528135.1 Kitasatospora nipponensis
CCCGGGTGCAGCGGCAGGTGGGTCAGAGCCAGCCGCTGCGCTTGAAGACCCGGTGCAGGATCAGACAGAGCGTCACCATCAGGCCGACCGCCGCCGGATAGCCCCAGGGCTGGCGCAGCTCCGGCATGTCCTCGAAGTTCATCCCGTACACGCCCGCGATCATCGTCGGTACGGCGGCCAGCGCCGCCCAGGCCGAGATCTTCCGCATGTCGTTGTTCTGCTGCACGCTCACCTGGGCGAGGTTGGCGTTCAGGATGTCCGAGAGCAGCCGGTCCAGCGCCTCCACCTGCTCGTTCACCCGGGTCAGGTGGTCGGCCACGTCACGCAGGTAGGGGCGGAGCTTCTCCGGCAGCTCCGGGACGGAGCTGGTGGCCATCCGGAACAGCGGTTCCTGCAGCGGCCCGGTGCACTTGCGGACCGCCGTCACCTGGCGCTTGAAGGCGTAGATCCGCTCCGCCAGTCCGCGCGCCGGGCGCCCCGGGGCGAACACCTCCGCCTCCAGGTCGTCCAGGTCGGCCTGGAGCGGCGCGGGC
>NZ_BAAALF010001096.1:0-533 GCF_039528135.1 Kitasatospora nipponensis
CGGCATCTTCGGGGCGCTCTTCCAGGACACCATCGAGACCACCCTGCGCGACCTCCGGGTGATCGGCACCACGCTGATCGTCTTCGGCGTGATCCTGGCGGTCGCCGACCGCACCCGGGCGGTCCGGCACGCCAAGCCGATCAGCGAGCTGACGCTGCCTCATGCCATCGGGTACGGGCTGGCGCAGTCACTGGCGCTGATCCCCGGCGTCTCCCGCTCGGGGGGCACGATCAGCGCGGGCCTGCTGCTCGGCTACAGCCGGGAGGCGGCGGTCCGGTACTCCTTCCTGCTCGCCATCCCGGCCGTACTGGCCTCCGGTGTGCTGGAGCTGTTCAAGATCGGCGAGGGCCCGGCCCCGGCCTGGGGGCCGACCATCATGGCGACCCTGATCGCCTTCGTGGTCGGCTACGCCGCCATCGCCTGGTTCCTGAAGTACATCTCCAGCCACAGCTTCATGCCGTTCGTGGTGTACCGGGTGCTGCTCGGCATCGTGATCATCGGCCTGGTGACGGCAGGTGTGCTGGCTCGGGACG
>NZ_BAAALF010001097.1:0-533 GCF_039528135.1 Kitasatospora nipponensis
GCTCCGGGGAGAGGGCGGGCAACGGTGAGGGGGGCCGGTCGGGTATCTGACTGGACATCAGGAGCTCCGGGATCGGGCGGGACCGCCCGGTCCGGACGGCATATGCCCGACGGTAGGAAGCTCGCCGACCGGCCGCACCGCACGGCACCCGTTCGAGGGAGCGCACGAGAGGGCGCGCGCCGGGCGGAGGCGCGGGTTCCCGAGCGAAAGTCAGCTCTCTTCATAAAATAGGCAAACCGGACACCGCCTCAGGGTTGCCGCGCCCGCCCGCCAGAGACCACCCGTTAGCCAGAGACCACCCGTTAGACTGTCAAAAACACAACAAGATTTCTGAGGCGCGCCGGGAAGACTGGTCGGCACCGCACCACCGGTGTATCCGTTTGCCGCTCCCCGCCCTGGAGGTCTCCCGTCGTGGCCACGCCGCCGCCCACCCCGACCCGCCGTCAGTTCCTCGGACGGCTCTCGCTGCCCGAGCGGACGTACCTCGCCGACGCGCTGCGCACCGAGACCGTGGGCGGCATCCTGCTCCTGCT
>NZ_BAAALF010001098.1:0-533 GCF_039528135.1 Kitasatospora nipponensis
TAGGGGGACAAGGCGCAGTCCTCCGTCCCGGCGAACTCGACCCTGGTCTTCGTGATCGACATCCTCGAGGCCGTCTGAGGTATTCCGGCGTCCTGCCTCTTACCGCGCTCTCACCTACACCTGACATACTGTCGCGCACTGTGGCAGGTGTCCGTCAGGACCCGGTGAGGGCGCGGCGCGGCGAGATGGATGGGGAGTCATGACTGACAAGAGTGCCGGTGGCGCGAACGACGGAGCAGGGGCCGACCCGGGGGCCGCCCGGCCGGGTGGGCCACTGCCCGGCGACGGCGAGTCGATCGTCGTCCCGCCCGCCATTCTGAAGCAGCAGGCCGGCTGGGGTCAGGCCGAGGCCAGGCGGGCCGAGAGCGCCGGCGAGAAGGACGAGACCCCGCAGGTCTTCGCGTCCAACGTGCGCAAGAAGGACCTCTCGGAGGCCGGCTACGACGAGAACCCCGGCTCGGTGGGCCGGCTCGGCGTGATCCTCGGCACCCTGCTGGCGGTGCTGCTGGTCGGCAGCGGCGTGACGCTGGTTG
>NZ_BAAALF010001099.1:0-533 GCF_039528135.1 Kitasatospora nipponensis
CTTCTGTTCCGTCAGCTCCCAGTGCTGCATGGGCTGTTGAGAGGGCGTTGCAACCTCTTTGCAACCGTTGCAGGGGAGGGCGCACTGCAGCAGGCTGGGCTGAACCCCAGCCGCCTCGGAGAGATCGTCATGCCGCGCGACCCACTGTCAGCCGCCTCGAACCCGCCGTTCGCCGCCACCCCCACGGGCGACGAGGCGGTCCGACCCGACATCGAACCCGGGCCGGTGGAGGAGATCCTGATGCTGCGGATCGCACTCGACGAGGACTCGGTGGGCGAGGTGCGCACCCGGTTCAGGTACGACCCGGACCGGCCTTACGAGGTGCTGCTCACCTTCCACCTGGGCCGCTCGGACGAGGCGGACTGGGTGTTCTCCCGTGATCTGCTCCGGGACGGCCTGCAGAGCCTGAGCGGCCAGGGCGACGTCAAGCTCTGGCCCGCGTACTGCCCCTGCCACGGCTCACCACCGAGCGGATCTTCGTCCTCCAGTGCGGCGACCCCACCGGCACCGGCAGCGGCGGCCCCGGGTACTCC
>NZ_BAAALF010001100.1:0-533 GCF_039528135.1 Kitasatospora nipponensis
CTTGAGGCGAATGTAGTTCATCCCGTTGGAGTTCAGGACGGTCATCGCTTCACCGGTGCTGCGGGACGCGTACTTGTAGACGCCGCCCTCGCCCGCGCTCTTCTTCAGGGAGGAGAGGTCGCCGCCCTTGACCGCCACGGAGGTCGAGCCCGCGGTGAAGGTGAGGTCGTCGACGTTGAGCCAGTTACCGGCGTTGGCATCGGAGTTGATGCTGATGGTGCACTGGCCGCCGGTGACGGCGATCGAGGTGACCAGCCGGATCCACCCGCCGTTCGCGGTGGGCGGCAGGTCGGTGCGCTGCTCGGTGGAGCCGCAGTTGCGCAGCGCGAGGTAGGCGGCGTTCTGCCCGCCGCTGGAGCGGACCCAGGCGGTGAGCGTGTAGGTCCCGTTGGCGAGTCCGGAGAGGTACTGGTACGTCTCGACCTTGTAGGCGGCGGCGTTCCAGTGGGCGAGCCGGTACGAACCGGCGTGGCCGCCCGCCTCGGTGTAGGAGGAGGCGTTCTGCCCGGCGGCGGAGTAGGTCGACCAGCCCG
>NZ_BAAALF010001101.1:0-533 GCF_039528135.1 Kitasatospora nipponensis
CGCTGGCTCTCCCCGCCGGTGCAGGTGGCCTGGACGACGGGCGCGTTCGCGGTAGTGGCGGTCACGTCGGCGCAGAGCCCGGAGGCGCCGTTGACCATGGTGTGGCTGCCGTCGGCGTTGGCGGTGAGCTGCCACTGCTGGTTGGTGCCGCCCCAGTCGCTGTACTGCACGACGTTGGCGCCGTCGTTGGTCGCCGCGTTCTGGACCTCGACCGCCTTGTTGCTGTTGCGGTTGATCAGTCGGACGTAGCCGCTGTCGGAGTCGGCGAGCCGGAACTGCTGGTTGGTGCCGCCGTTCCAGGGGGCCTGCTGGGCCGGCGCCCGGTTGGCGGTGGCGCCCCAGCCGTCGGCGGCCATGCCGTTGGTGCGGTTGACCAGACGGTAGTAGCCGTTGCCCAGATCGACGGCCTGCCACTGGAGGTTCGGGCTGCCGCCCCAGGTCCACTGCTTGAGTTTGCTGCCTGAGGCGACGTTGCCGCCGCTGTCCAGCGTCAAGCCGTCGGTGACGTTGGTGAGGCGGAAGTACTTGGCAGG
>NZ_BAAALF010001102.1:0-532 GCF_039528135.1 Kitasatospora nipponensis
GACAACAGGGACCGGCACAGGTGCGGGGCATCGAGATCGCCACCGTCTTCCTGCTCATGGCCTGCTCCTGTCGTCGTGGCCCCCGGATCGACCGGGCGCGCTGTTCGTGAATTCATGGTGCCCGAATAAGCGGCCCCGCGTCAATGCCCGAATATGAATTCCGTGTGTCGCGCGTGCTAGCCTCGATGGCAGGCGAGCTGATCGCCCCGGACGAGGCGCGTCGTACCCGGTCTGACAAGACGGCGCAGTAGTGAACTGACACCTACTGCGAGGGAGTGCTCGTCATGGCCTGGGTTGTTCTGATCATCGCCGGTGTGCTGGAGACGGTGTGGGCGGTCGCCCTGGAGGCGTCCAAGGGGTTCTCGCGGCTGGTGCCGAGCGTGGTGTTCGGGGTCGCGCTGGTGCTGAGCATGGGCGGGCTGGCGTACGCGATGAAGTCGATCCCGCTCGGTACGGGGTACGCGATCTGGGTCGGCATCGGGGCGATCGGGACCGCGCTGTACGGCATGGCGGTGATGGGGGACGCGGTGAC
>NZ_BAAALF010001103.1:0-532 GCF_039528135.1 Kitasatospora nipponensis
GCCATCACCAGGACCTGGGCGTCGGGCCGGGGAGCGTTCGGGGTGATCCAGGGGAGCGTGGGCATGGTCACGGCCTTTCGGTGGTACCGGTACGGGCGTCCGCGCAGGGGTGCTGCACACTGTTGGAGTGTGGCACTATCTATATTAGACAGTAGAGCTACCCAATTTCCAGTGGAGAGCGGAGAAGGATGCGGATCTCGGAGTTGAGCCGGCGCAGTGGCGTCCCCGTGGCGACGATCAAGTACTACCTACGGGAGGAGTTGGTGCCCGCCGGTGTGGCCACCTCGGCCACCCAGGCCGAGTACGACGACCACCACCTGCGCCGGCTACGGCTGGCCAGGGCCCTGATCGCCGTACGCGGACTGTCGGTGTCCACCACCCGTGAGGTGCTCCGGGCGCTGGACGAACACTCCACCGATCTCCACCTGCTGTTCGGCCTGGCCCTGGGGGCCGTCTCCACGGAGGAGCCGGACTCCCCATCGGACCAGCCGCAAGAGCCCACCCCCGCGGACGAGTTGATCTCCGCTCTTGG
>NZ_BAAALF010001104.1:0-532 GCF_039528135.1 Kitasatospora nipponensis
CACACGGCGGCCGCCACCACCTCGCAGGCCCTGAACGTCTGCGGTGGCCTCGGCAACTTCTGAGCCGCCCAGACCCGTCCTTCCCCGAGCTCCGAGGAGTCCAACATGCCGTCCGAGCTGCACGAGTCCGGACACGAGATCAAGATCTCGGCTCCGGCCGAGACCGTCTACCGCCTGCTGGCGGAGGCGGACGACTGGCCCCGGGTGTTCCCCCCGAGCATCTACGTCGACCACCTGGAGCGCGGCGAGCGGGAGGAGCGGATCCGGATCTGGGCGACCGCGGGCGACACCGTCAAGAACTGGACGTCGCACCGCACCCTGGACCCGGAGCAGCTCCGGATCCGGTTCCGGCAGGAGGTCAGCACGCCCCCGGTGGCCGCGATGGGCGGTGCCTGGCACATCGAGGCGCTGCCGTCGGGGGAGACGCTGGTCCGGCTCGACCACGACTACCGGGCCGTCGACGCCGACAGCCTCGGCTGGCTCGACGACGTGGTGGACCGCAACTCCCCCACCCAGCTGGGCTCGCTGGAGG
>NZ_BAAALF010001105.1:0-532 GCF_039528135.1 Kitasatospora nipponensis
CTTCCCCGCACTCCGCCTGGCCGACGGGGCCGTCACTGAGCCGATCGCGTCGTTCGTCAGCAACAGCGTGAAGACCTTGACGGTCCGCACCAGCTGAGACCTGGGGGGAGTGCAACTTTTTCCGAGCGCGGTCGTTGGACCGGCCATGCGTAAGATCACGGCGCTTGCCGCCCTCACCATGGCCGGTCTGGCCCTTGCCTCGCCGGCCGCCCATGCGGACAACAACATGGGCGGCAAGCTCAGCAGCGACCACCCCGTCGGTGCGGCGGGCACCTGCGTGGAGCAGCTCGGCAGCATTCCGCTGGTGGGCAAGCAGGCGTCCGCCGCGACCCCGGTGTGCGGGGCGTACGCGGTGGTACCCCGGGGTTAGTCGAACAGCGCGTTCAGTTCGCCGTACTCCAGACCGCCCGTCAGGGAGTCGTAGCTACCGGAGCCGTAGACCTCCTCGGCGGCGCGGCGGACCGCCGCGTACGCGACCCTGGCCAGGCCGGGGCCGAGGCTGATCCGGGCGACGCCGAGCCGGGCCATGTCG
>NZ_BAAALF010001106.1:0-532 GCF_039528135.1 Kitasatospora nipponensis
AGCGCGCGGCCCAGGTCGGCTGTGTGTTCGCGAGCATCGTGCTCGAGGCAGTGGGCCCGCAGGAGTACACGCTGGGCCGTTCCGAGTTCTCGAACCGCGTGGCCAAGGCGTACGGCAACGACGCCGCGGCCGAGATCGAATCCAAGCTGCGAGTGTGACGACGGACGGCGGCTGTCCTGTCGGCTCTTGCGAAGCGCGTGCCCGTCGCCGACGGCGGCCTCGCGACCGAGGGCATCCCGCAGCATGCGGCGCAGTCGTCGCTCACCACCCGGAGGCGAAGCACGTCGGCACCTCCAGCGAGTGTGACGGTGCTTCGAGATGTTTGACCGCGCGACAATGATCCTGGGAAACTCGACTCGAGTAGGCCGAGAGGCGCTGCAGCGGAGGGGTCTCCGCCACGCTCGGCCACTTTCCCTGGCAACGAAAGGGCGCCTCTGTCACAGGAGGCCCATCGCGTATGCCGGATTCCCACCCCACGAGCGCGTCGTCGGCGCGCGTCGTCGTGTAGGTAGTCCCGGTAGGCGAGGGTCAG
>NZ_BAAALF010001107.1:0-531 GCF_039528135.1 Kitasatospora nipponensis
CGGAGTGTGGACAACCAGGCCCTGCTGTGGACGACCAAGCGTTACCCACAGGGCACTCTCAGTATCCACAGGTTATCCCCAGGGCCGTCCCCAGATCATGGACCGGTTATCCACGGGGCCCGGTCAACATCACGTGACGGCTTTCACACCGGCTGGTGAACAGGCCGCCAATGTTGTCGAACTGTGGACGCCGCTGTGGAGAACCTGGGGATAACCGCCCTGGTCCTGGGGACAAGCGGTGGACAACCCATTCGGCCCACTGGCGGTCCGTCGACTGTCCACACCCTGTGGATAACGGTTGTGCACAAGTACACAGGGGTCTGACCTGCGTCGAAGAGCGTAGCGGCGCCCGGCCTGTGGAGGAATTCTGGATAACTTCGAGCTCCCCAGGCTGTGGACGGGGAAAAACCACCCGATCCTGTGGATTGCGGCCCTGCGGCTCTGACCTGTTCGAATAGCTGGTCAGTTGTTCGGTGTGGCAGTCGGCCTGGCGGAGCGTCAGTCGGTGGATTACTGCCCGGCCCGCCGTCG
>NZ_BAAALF010001108.1:0-531 GCF_039528135.1 Kitasatospora nipponensis
AGCCGGTCGCGATCGCCGGAGTGGTCTCCTTCAACCCGCTGGGCGACGGACCGGAACACGCCGGCGAGACCCAGCTGGCCTACGACGGTGACCTCGCCACCAGCTGGCAGACCTCGGGGTACAACCAGGACCTGGGTGGCGCCTACAAAGCCGGTACCGGACTCCTCGTCGACCTCGGGTCGGTCCAGCAGGTCGGCTCGGTCCAGGTCCAGTTCGCCGGCACCACCAAGGTGGAGCTCCGGGCCGCACCGGCGGGCAGCACTCCCGAGACCAGCAAGGCGGGCCTGGAGAGCCTCGGTACAGCGGTGGCCACCCAGACCGGCAGCACGGTCGAGCTGAAGCCGGGCAGCGCACTCAGCACCCGTTACCTCTTGCTCTGGCTGACCGGTCTCCCCAAGGATGGCTCCGACAATCAGTACCGCGGCAAGATCGCCGAGGTGAAGGTCACCAGCTGACGGAGAGGGGGCGACCATGACGGAGCAGATCCCGGACGCCACCCTTCTGGCCCGGCACACCGCCGGGGACCCGGGC
>NZ_BAAALF010001109.1:0-531 GCF_039528135.1 Kitasatospora nipponensis
CCCCACCCAGGCCCCACTCGGCCGCGTGCTCCAACTGCCGTACCGGGAAGGTCTTCACCCGGCTGATCCCGGCATTGTCGACCCAACTGGTCGCCACCCCGTCGACACCTTCACCGGTCAGCCGGGCAGCGGCCAGCCTGGCCTGGGCAGCCCGCTCGGCGCGGGACGGGGCGCTGTTCATACCGCCATGCTCACCCATCCCGGGTCCGCGGGGGAACGCCCTGTCACCCGTCCGGCGGCAGCCGGCCACCCGTGCGTGTGGCTACGCGTACGGAACCAGCCGGGTGGTGGCGGGAGTTCGGCTCCGGTCGGCCCGGGGTCCTCCTACGCCTCCGGCCCGAAGCGGCTGACCAGGTCGGCGGCGGTGAGGCGGTCGAGACCAAGGGTGGCGTCGAGGGTGCCCGGGTAGAGGCGGTAGAGGGTGCCGGTGAGGGAGGGAGTGGTGGGGAGGTCGGCGTTCAGGAGGGCCAGGAAGGCGTGGCGGTCGGTGAGGGTGGTGGGGTCGAACGGGCCGGTGTGGTTGGGGTGGTG
>NZ_BAAALF010001110.1:0-531 GCF_039528135.1 Kitasatospora nipponensis
GCTTCCTGCTCACCACCTACCACCCGGCCCGGGACGCGTTCGGGCTCGGCGGCGAGGACGAGCTGGTGCGGGCCGCCCTGATCGCCACCGGTGTCGAACTCACCGACGTACCAAAGGTGTTCGAGCGCGGCGAGGTGCTGCCGATCGGCACCAGGACCAGGCCGGCCGAGGAGCTCGACGCGCTGCTGGCCCGGTACTTCACGGTGGACTCGTACCTGGAGCGGGACGCGGTGGTCACCGTCGAGGACGCCACCCAGTACGAGCACTTCCACGCCGCCACCTTCGGCGACTACTACAGCCGGCTGGTGCCGCCCGCGCTGCGGGCCGAGTTCTTCCGGGCGATCGGCGAGACCGCGCAGCGGCGGCAGGACGAACTCGGCTGGGTGAGCCACATGCCCGTCCGGCTCTGGCGGCTCAGGCCGCTCCAGGTCTGAGTCGCTCTAGGCTGGAGCACGACGGAACAACCATCCGCCCGAGGAGCTCACAGCATGTCAACTCCCCTCGTCAGCCAGGAACTCGGCGCCTTCCTGC
>NZ_BAAALF010001111.1:0-531 GCF_039528135.1 Kitasatospora nipponensis
ACCCCCTCCGGCGCCAGGTCGCCCAGAGTGACCGTCAGGGCCGTCACGATCCGTCCGTGCCAGGCCCGCTGTGGGGACGTCATGAAGACCAGCGCTCCGTCGATCAGTTCGGTGTGCCGAGGCGGCTCGGCCAGGCTGTCGAGGTCCTCCGCGAACCAGCCCTCTTCGCGCGGTGGGTGCATCCAGTCCGGCAACACGCTCATGGGTTCAGCCTGGCACAGAACCGCCACGCTGAGCGGACGCGGCTCGCCGGTCGCTGACCACAACGCGACCGCCCTGTGACCGAGTTGCGATCACCGGAGCGGATCCCGGCCGGAGCACCGTGCGTCCAAGGCAGGACGACAGCGGCTCGGGGAGGGATTCGGACCATGGCAGGCACGGGGTACGGAAGACGGCGGGCGGCACTGGCGATGGCGGGGGCGGCCACCACGGCGGCGGTCCTGCTGAGCGGGTGCGGCGCGAGCGGGGGCGACGGCAAGGCCGGCTCGGCGGACATGGCCGCGCCGCAGGCACAGACCCAGAAGGTGGCGG
>NZ_BAAALF010001112.1:0-531 GCF_039528135.1 Kitasatospora nipponensis
GGCATCCTGGCAGGTTCGGCCACCGAGTCGGCGGTGGTCGGCACCGCGCAGGAGGGGATCGGCAAGCTGCCGGGGGTCACCGCGGACCAGTCCTCCGAACTGCAGGCGCACGTCGCCACCGCGTACTCGGTCTGCTACCTGTTCGGCCTGATCAGCATCGTCCTGCTGACCAGTCAGTTCTTCCCGATGCTGATGCGGATCAACCTGGCCGAGGCCTCCCGCGAGCTGTGGGACAAGATGCGCGGCGCCGGCGGCGGGCTGGAGGCCGGGGAGACGGCCGCGCTGCCCGGCCTGGTGGGCCGGACCTACCTGGTCTCGCAGGGTGAAGGGTCCAGCCTGCAACAGCTGGAGGAGGCGGTCCGGCAGGACGCCTCGATCGAGGGGGTCAAGCGCGGGCAGCAGGTGCTCAAGGTCGAGCCGGGACTGAAGCTCCAGCGGGGTGACCGGGTGCTGGTGGTCGGGCTGCGGGACGCGGTCCGGGAGACCGGGCACGAGCTCGGTCCGGAGACCTCCGGGGTGCCGGGGCTGGAC
>NZ_BAAALF010001113.1:0-531 GCF_039528135.1 Kitasatospora nipponensis
GCCTGTAGCTCAGTCGGTTAGAGCGCACGCCTGATAAGCGTGAGGTCGGTGGTTCAAGTCCACTCAGGCCCACCATGTAAATACGGGGCCTTAGCTCAGCTGGGAGAGCGCCTGCTTTGCACGCAGGAGGTCAGCGGTTCGATCCCGCTAGGCTCCATTTAGCACCTTGAAAACTAGATAAGAAAGCAATCAAGAGCAGACAACGGACAATGATGTCCGTGTGCGTTATAAGTTAAGTGAATAAGAGCGCACGGTGAATGCCTTGGCACTAGGAGCCGATGAAGGACGGGACAAACACCGATATGCTTCGGGGAGCTGTAAGTAAGCTTTGATCCGGAGATTTCCGAATGGGGAAACCCGCTGTCCGTAATGGGGCAGTATCCTTATCTGAATCCATAGGGTAAGGAAGGGAACCCGGGGAACTGAAACATCTCAGTACCCGGAGGAATAGAAAGCAAATGCGATTTCCTAAGTAGCGGCGAGCGAACGGGAAACAGCCCAAACCAGAAGGCTTGCCTTCTGGGGTTGTAG
>NZ_BAAALF010001114.1:0-531 GCF_039528135.1 Kitasatospora nipponensis
CGCCAACTGGGCTGCCAGCGCCGGGATTCCGAGCGCCTGCTCCTGCTGCGGGGTGGCCTGGTGCAGCAGGTTCTGCAGCTGGTACGGGTCGCTCACCAGGTCGTAGTACTCCCGGAACAGCACCTGCCCGGTGCCGGTGACCGTCCCGTTGGCGTCGGTCTTCAGGTCGTAGTACTCGGTGTACTGCCGGTCGGTGCCGACGTACGAGGCCCAGGTGTCCGGCGTGCCGGCCCCGGCGCCCTGCTTCCACCACTCGACCAGCAGGTGGTCGCGGCGGGCGGGGGTGATGTCGTGGGTGCGGCCGGGCCGGGCAGCGGATATCCGGATCAGCCGGCCTTTCTCGTCGGTCAGGGCGAGGACGTGCAGGCCGTGACGGGGATGCTTGCCGGAGTAGTTCGGCCGGTTCGCCTTCAGGACGACCCCCCCGCCCCGCACCGCGACCTTCCTGGCCGCCGTGCGGGAGGCCGCCGGTCCAGCCCACCACAGAGACGATCTTGTGACTTCCCACAGACCGGACCGCCAACATGGGGG
>NZ_BAAALF010001115.1:0-530 GCF_039528135.1 Kitasatospora nipponensis
CACCAGGGACGTCGTCGAGGTCACCCTCGACGACCTGGAGTGGGCCGACGTCGTCCTGTTCGGCACCCCGACCCGGTTCGGCCTGCCGGCCGCCCAGCTCAAGCAGTTCATCGACACCACCGGTGGCCTGTGGTTCCAGGGCAAGCTGGTGAACAAGGTGGTCTCCTCGTTCACCTCCACCTCCACCCTGCACGGTGGCCAGGAGAGCACCCTGCTCGCGCTGAACAACACCTTCTACCACTGGGGCGCGATCATCGTGGCCCCCGGCTACTCGGACGGGATCCAGTTCGCGCCGAGCAACGGCAACCCGTACGGCACCAGCCACGTCTCCAACAACCTGGTCGGCGCGCCGAACGAGGAGAACCTCGAGGCGATCGCGTACCAGACCCGGCGTGCGGTGCAGATCGCCACGGCGCTGAAGGTCGGCCTGGCCGCCGCCTGACGGTCCGTCAATGCGGCCTGTGGTAAAACGACACGGGGGATTCCGGGTTCTTTCCGGAATCCCCTCGGGGCGGTTTGCGGTCCGGCAA
>NZ_BAAALF010001116.1:0-530 GCF_039528135.1 Kitasatospora nipponensis
CTCGGACTTGCTACCGTCCAGCTTGGCCTGCGACATGCCGAATCCTCCACGCCTTCAACAGATTGTTGATGCGAAGGTAACGGCGTCGCACTCGGGCCGTCAATGGCCGATCCTCCGGCGAACCTCAGTCCCGGCCCGCCGCGATGTAACGTTCCTCCAGCTGGGACCACAGCCGCTCGACGTCCTTCGGGCTCACCGAACCATCCGGACGGCTGCCCACCACGCCGTACTCCCGAGTCAGGAACTCCGCGAGCCGCTGCGCGTCCGGCTGGTGCTCGAACCGGTCCATGTACGCGGTCAGCGCCTCGTAGCAGAGCTCCGGATCGAGCGGCTCTGGCACCGGGCGACGATCCGGCTCCACCGAACCGGCCGACTCGGTATCCGCCACATCGTCCACATCGTCGAAGGTCAGCGGCCCCACGACCGGCGACCGCTCAGCCGACGGGGCCTGCGGGGCCAGCTGCTCCAGCCGGACCGGACGCGCCACCGGCGACGGCGGCTGCTGCTCCTGCGGCCGCTGCTGCTGCGAC
>NZ_BAAALF010001117.1:0-530 GCF_039528135.1 Kitasatospora nipponensis
AGCAATAGCTGAGGACGACGATCGACGGCGGTGTCATTGGTCAGACCAGGACAGCTTCGGGGCAGTGATCACACCAGCCACGCCGAGATCGTCAGACCTGGTGTCAGGAGGCCGTTCAGGGTTCGGGGATGAAGTCGGGATTGATCCCGATCGCCGCCACTCCGTGACGGACCTCGTCCACGAACTGGACAAGATCCGTCACGAGACGATCCCAGGCCATGGGTGAGGTCCAGGTATCTGCGGCGAACACAGACCCGACCTGCCACCCTTGCTCGGACCTCGTGATGAGGACCGCCCCCGGCTCGTCGTACGTCATCGAGTCGAACGCGAAGTCTCCCCGCTCGCCGTCCGGGGTGCGGAGCCAGTCCATGAGTTCGCAGGCCAGCTCAGCTACGGGGAACAGCTTCTCCGCCCAGACCACTTGGCCTGTGTCGCTGATGGTCAGATCCGCCTCGATATCCAGAAGGAGCACATATACGGGCGCCGACTCCGGGGAGAGCCCCCGACGAGGCAGGTCCGCTGCGGCAAGG
>NZ_BAAALF010001118.1:0-530 GCF_039528135.1 Kitasatospora nipponensis
AGGGGGGACACGCCATTCACGGTGAGCTGGGAGCGGCTGCGGGGGTGACAACATCCTGCCGAGGCACAACCAGGGACCGTGGCCGGTGCAGCCGAGGCTCAGCCACTTCAGCATCTCCTCGTCCAAGGCCACGGGAAAGCCGAACTCCTCGACCGTCACCCGAAATGCCTCCAGTCGCCGCCGGACCTCGGCCGGGGAAAGGCCGGTCCGCAGCGATGCCTGCACGACGTGACCGGGTTCCACCGGCTGGTCGAACCGAATCGGGAATCCCCCCGAGCTGTCGCAGTTGATGCAGAGGATCCGCCCGTCCTGCTCGTCCGGCACCTCGGACAGCCAACCGCCGGATTCCCTCCGCTCCTCGGCCCGAGCGATTCCCCCCGCCTGACGGACCAGGAAGGTCCAGGGCAGCACCCCACCCGGGAATCGGTACGCTCTGTGGGCCCTCTCGATCGCGGCCTTGACAGCAGGGGCGAACACCCGCCCGGGTTCGTCAGGGAAGACTTCCGGGTGTCCCGTCCTCCCCCCCCACA
>NZ_BAAALF010001119.1:0-530 GCF_039528135.1 Kitasatospora nipponensis
GATCAAGGTGGGCACGTCGCTCGTGGCGGCCCTGCTGCTGTTCGTCTCGATGCCGTTCTACCTGATGGACGGCTTCGAGGACCCCGAGCGGACCAAGACCTTGGCCGCCCCCGACGGCAGCGGCCGCCGCCTGGTGGTCGAGGAAGGGGCAGCGATGATTGACCCGCTCTGGTGGGTCTCGGTGGAGTCCGGCAGCGGGGTGACCGCCCGGCGCTGGAAGGTCGGTTACTTCAACGGGGACGACTACGTGAACGGTCTGAACGAGGTGGCCTGGGACGGCCCGGACCGGGTCCGGCTGGTCACCGGTGACAGCCGGGTCCACCTGATCGACGTGGGCGCCGACGGCCGTCCGGACCGGACGCTGTCGCTCGGTCGGTAACCGCTCGGCCGGACTATCGTGCCCGGTATGAGCAGTGATCAGCAGCAGACGCCACGTCAGCCCTGGGTGGTCGGAGTCTCCGGGGCGTCCGGGACGCCGTACGCCGCCTCGGTGATCCGCGCGCTGCTGGCGGGCGGGGGGGCGGGCGGTC
>NZ_BAAALF010001120.1:0-530 GCF_039528135.1 Kitasatospora nipponensis
GAAGGAGACAGCCTGCGATGATCAATCCGGAGGACGCGGACTTTCACACCCCCACCAGCGACGACCCGACCTGGGCGGAGACCAACTTCTTCGGGTTCTACGTCCCGGAGGTCCCACTCAACGTCGGTGTGTACGCACTTTTCCGCATGAATGCGGGTGTGGTGATCTCCACCGTGGCGATCAACTCACGGTTCGTGGAATCCCCCTGGCAAGCCGACTATTGGGACGCACAGCATCACCTGCCCATCCCCAAGGGGGCCAGTCTGCGCGACTATCAGCTCAACAACGGGCTCAAGGTCGTCTCCCCCGAGCCCAACAAGGTCTGGGACGTCGAGTTCGACAACGGGGACGGGATCGCGCTGAACTTTCGCTATACCGCGTTGATGGACGCCTTCGACATTCACGACCCGCACCAGGATCCGATCGTGGCCGCGAAATCCGGCGACGAATTCGCCTGGGACGAGGCCTACAACGGCCACTTCGACCAGACCGGGCACTTCGAGGGTGAGATCGAGGTGCGCGGAAAGAAG
>NZ_BAAALF010001121.1:0-264 GCF_039528135.1 Kitasatospora nipponensis
CGAACCATCGCCGACGTGACGACGGACTGTGCTGCTGCATGGTGGCCTCTCGGTGGGGGGGGATCCGGGATTGTTAGCGCTAACATTCGCGTCCCGGCGAAGGGCTGGTTACCCGTGCTGGAATGGCGAATGCGACCGACGACCGCCTCGGCCCGTCCCCGGCGCCCGGCAGTTCGTCGTCGCCCAGGGCGCCGGCGACGAACGTAAGTGCGTCTTGGCGTGGCGTCAAGTAGTGGCGCAGCAACAGATCTTGGCGAGGCGACC
>NZ_BAAALF010001121.1:274-530 GCF_039528135.1 Kitasatospora nipponensis
GCTGGAGTGGCGGCTCCGGCGGAGAACGCCCGGGCGGCAACCTTTCGCGGAGCAGCGGCAACTGACGAGCGATCCACCAAGCGGCCGAAACCAGGAGCAGCGCTTGAACGAGACATACCCCATCGCGAGCGGACGCGGCAGGCGCGCACGCGCCGTCTGCAGCGACAAGGTGCTGGAGATGTCCGGGGCGGACACGCGTGGTCGGAGTCCGACGTCTGCAACGCGCTGGCCGCAGGCGCGGGTCGGTCCAGCCCAC
>NZ_BAAALF010001122.1:0-529 GCF_039528135.1 Kitasatospora nipponensis
AGCCGATCTCGTTCCCCTCGATCAGGACCACGTCCAGCGAGGGGTCGCGCTCCTTGGCGATCAGTGCCGTCCAGAGTCCGGAGTAGCCGCCCCCGACCACCAGCAGGTCGCACCTGGTGTCACCCACCAGCGCGGCCAGGGCCTCCGGGCGACCCGGGTCCTCCAGCCAGAAGGGGGTCGGTCGGGCATCACTGAGCGCACGGGCGGAGTCCATGCCTATCAGCTACTTTCTACGGATTGACGGTATTTCAGACAGTACGTACAGATTGTCAGGCGCTGGCCTTCCGACGGTTGCCGACCCACTGGCCGACCACCGTCAGCACCACGGCGGCGAGGAACATCGCGGTGCCGATCACGTTGACCTGCACCGGGATGCCGCGCTGCGAGGCACCCCAGACGAACATCGGGAAGGTGACCGTGGTCGGTCCCGAGTTGAACTGGGTGATGATGAAGTCGTCGAAGGAGAGCGCGAAGCTGAGCAGCGCGCCGGCCGCGATGCCGGGGGCGGCGAGCGGCAGGGTCACCTTCA
>NZ_BAAALF010001123.1:0-529 GCF_039528135.1 Kitasatospora nipponensis
GGGGTTCTTGATGTTGGCGGCTTCGCCGACGACCTGCTCGAGCAGGTGGGTCTCCGTGGTGCGGAGTGCGTTGATGTGGCTCGCGGTGGCCTGGTTCCACGCCTCGGGCGTGAGACCGGCGTCGCGGGCGGCCTGGAAGGCCTTGGCCTCTTCGGCCGGGTTGTTCCGCGCGGTCCCGACGAACGACAGACCGAGGGCGATCAGGCCCTGCATGGTCGGCGCGTTGTCGGTGCCGGGCACCTTCAGCGCGGCGCGCTGGGCGGTGGCGGCCTGGGTGACCAGGGCCTCCGCGTAGACCCGGACGTCCTCGGCGGGGCTGCCGGTGTTGAACTCGTTGACCGAGACCTGCTCCAGCTTGCTGGCCACGGCCAGCTGCTGGACCAGTTCCAGCTCCTCCTGCGGGGTGGTCCGCTTCTGGCTGATGCCGACCAGCAGGTTGAACATCAGCACGCGCTGGGTCGAGGCCGAGGCCTTGGCCAGCGAGATGGCGTAGATGGCGCGGCCCTTGCTGGTGACGCTGGAGCTGCCG
>NZ_BAAALF010001124.1:0-529 GCF_039528135.1 Kitasatospora nipponensis
GTACTGCCACAGCGTGTAATGGGGCCAGCCGTTGGGCAGCTCGCCGACGCGATCGTTGTAGCGGGCGATGAACAGCGGGTGGTCGCTGCCGAATCGGGGAGTGTTGCCGGTGCAGGTCTTCCACCAGTCCGTGGTCGTGTAGATCATCGGCCAGCGGCCGGTCTTGGAGTGCAGCTGCTTGGAGAAGTTCTTGATCCACCGGACCATGCCGTGTTCCGACCGGCCGTAGCAGGGGTCCGCGCCGTACGGGTTGTACTCCATGTCCAGCGCACCGGACAGCCTCTTGCCGTCCCCGGACCAGCCCCCGCCGTTGTCCACGAAGTAGTTCGCCTGTGCCCGCCCGGAGGACGAGTTCGGCACCGCGAAGTGGTACGCACCGCGGATCATGCCGATGTCGTACGAGCCGATGTACTGCTGGGCGAAGTACGGGTTCGTGTAGCTGGTCGCCTCCGTGGCCTTGACGTAGGCGAACCGCTTGCCCTGGCCCCACCAGTAGTCCCAGTCGACGTTGCTCTGGTGGGTGGCGGAG
>NZ_BAAALF010001125.1:0-528 GCF_039528135.1 Kitasatospora nipponensis
AGACCTGCTTCTTGAGCAGGTCGTTGATGGGCCGTCCGCTGTTCCACAGCTCGGCGAAGCGCTCGGAGACGAAGGAGCCGAGCGGAGTGGTGGCGCGGACCTCCAACTGCTGGGCGTCGCCGGAGCGGCGGTCGACCGGGAAAAAGCTCAACATCATCCGCTGGCCGCAGCGGTAGAGCTGAATGGAGGGCGCGGCGTCGTAGACGCGGACCTGGAGTTGGGCGCGGCGCTCGGGTGCGAGCCGGGTCTCGATCCGGCGCAGGTCGCGGATGGTGCGGAGGATTTCGTGCCGTACGTCGGCGCTGAGCTCGTGGGAACGCTGCTGGGCGGCGAGGGAATCCGGATCGAGCAACATGATCTGCAGGATCGCACCCCGGCCGATCGCGGCGCCGGCGGCGGCGGCGAATCGCTGGGCGGTATCGCCCGAGATCATGGTCGAGGTGGTGTCGAGGATGCAGACGATGTCGCCGGTCTGGGCGACCTTGTCGCAGAAGGAGACGTAGTCCAGCCGGAGGGGTTCGCGGACCC
>NZ_BAAALF010001126.1:0-528 GCF_039528135.1 Kitasatospora nipponensis
CGGGAAGCTCCGCTACCAGGGCTGGGCCGGGCAGGTCACGCTGCCCGAACTGGCCGAGGACCTCGGCTACTTCGGCGAGGTGAAGCTGGAGTGGGTCGGCAACACGATCAGCGGTCCGCAGGACATCCAGTCGGCGGCGACCGGCCAGACCGACTTCGGCGGTGCGTTCAACGGCGCGGGGGTGAAGCTGATCGCGGCCGGTGCCCCGGTGAAGGCGGTGATCAGCTACTACGGCGTGGACGAGTTCACCTACAGCGGCTACTACGTGCTGGCGGACAGCCCGATCCGGTCGGCCCGGGACCTGCAGGGCAAGAAGGTCGGGATGAACACCCTGGGCGCGCACAGCGAGGCGCTGCTCGACATCTACCTGCAGCGCAACGGGCTGACGGCGGCGGAGATCGCCAAGGTGGAGCCGATCGTGATCCCGCCGGTGGTGATCGAGCTCCCCGTGGTGCTGCCGTCGCCGGCCGTCAGCCCGGTGCTGTCGCCGTCCCCGGTGCCCTCGGCGCCCTCGGCCGCACCGTCGGT
>NZ_BAAALF010001127.1:0-527 GCF_039528135.1 Kitasatospora nipponensis
GACGTACTTGCGTGATAGCTGTCGAAATTTTGCACATTTACATGGACTTCATGCTCCGTCGCGCCTAGTCTCTCCAACGCTCGGCCGTTCCACCCACGCGACCAGCAAGGAAGTGCATCCCCCCATGCAGCCACCCCCGCTCCGCCGCCTGCGCGCCCCGCTCGCCGTGCTGACGGCCGCCGCACTGAGCTCCGCCGCCCTGCTCGGCCTGACCGCCCAGTCCGCACACGCCGCCGCCGTACCGACCCTGTCCCCGCTGGACGTCACCGGCCGGGGTGCCACCGTGCCGTTCAAGGAGCAGGAGGCCGAGTACGCGGCCACCAACGGCACCGTGATCGGCCCCGAGCGGCGCTACGGCACCCTCCCCTCGGAGGCCTCCGGTCGACAGGCCGTCACGCTCAACTCCACCGGCCAGTACGTGGAGTTCACCCTCACCGCGCCCGCCAACGCGATGAGCTTCCGGTACAGCCTGCCGGACACCGCCGACGGCAAGGGGCGGACCGCCTCGATCGACCTGCTGGTCAACG
>NZ_BAAALF010001128.1:0-526 GCF_039528135.1 Kitasatospora nipponensis
CCATCGAACGCCGCGTCCTGCGCAGCCGCGGCCTCCTCCAGACCAACCGCTGACCAACTCCCCACCCCACCACCGAGGAACCCCGCCATGACCACCCTGGTGCTGATCGCCCACGGCAGCCGCGACCCGCGACACGCCGCGACGGTCGACGCCCTGGTGCACGAGATCCGCGCGCAGCGGCCCGAACTGGCGGTCGCCACCGCCTACCTGGACCACTGCGCGCCGCGGGTCGCCCAGGTGGCCGGCGCGCTGGCGGACCGGCCCGCGGTGGCCGTCCCGCTGCTGCTCAACCGGGCCTTCCACGCCAAGCACGACATCCCGGCCGCCCTGCGCGCGGCCGGCCTGCGAACGACGGGAGCGGATGCCGAGCTGCCGGTGGCCGACGTGCTGGGCCCGGACCCGCTGCTGCTCGCGGCCCTGGATCGACGGCTGGCCCAGGCCGGGCCCGACCTCGCCTCCCGGGCGGCCCGCGCCGCCACCGGTGTGGTGCTGGCGGGGGCCCGCCCCTCCCCACCGGGTCGTATCC
>NZ_BAAALF010001129.1:0-526 GCF_039528135.1 Kitasatospora nipponensis
CGAGCGTGTAGGCGGTCAGACCCATCCCGACCCCGAAGACCTGGCCGCCGACGTCGTACTGCTCGGGGGCGACCACCGCGATCAGGGTGAACCACCCGATCACGTGCAGGGCCAGGATGAAACCTCCCATCCCGGCGAGTCGCACCCACTCCGGTCGGGTGAGCCGGTCGCGCAGTCGGCCGGTCGCAGGCATGCGGCAGTCCTCCATGCAGTCGTACGAGATGGCCAGTGCGCTGAGCTGGGCCATCTTTCCCCGGACCAGGTCGCAGTTGCAAGCCATGCGCAACTGCGCCACCCCGGCGCGCGGGAGCACTCGGGCCGCCCTGACGGCGCCACAGCTCACATTCCGTCAGGAAATAGGAGTAAAAGTCCTCTATTGTCTGATTCGGTGATCATCAGGACCGACCGGAGGCAGCCTCCTTGCTGAACAGCACCGACATCGACAGCCAGGACTCCGCCCGGCTCGACCACTCCTTCTTCGGTCACCCACGCGGCCTGCTCACCCTCTCCGGCCTGGAGGTCTGGG
>NZ_BAAALF010001130.1:0-526 GCF_039528135.1 Kitasatospora nipponensis
CCCGAGCCCGAGCAGGATCCCGCCCCCCCGCCAGTCGCGCCGCAGCGCCCACCGGTACAGGCAGAACAGCAGCGCGACCAGGCCCGTCCACCAGAGCAGCGGCGTACCGATCCCGAGCACCTCGCTCGCGCACTCGGCCACCTGGCAGCCGGACTGGCCCATCTTCGGCGACTCGTAGAAGAACGACACCGGCCGGCCGACCACCAGCCAGCTCCAGGGGTTGGACTGGTAGGTGTGCGGGGTGGTCTGGCCGACGTGGAAGTCGTACATCGTCGCGTGGTAGTGCCACAGGCTGCGCAGCGCGTCCGGCACCCAGCTCATGTCGAACTGGAACGGCATCTTGATGCCCAGCACGGACTCGGGCGACAGCCCCTCCCGGTGCAGGGCCCAGCCCCGGGCGTACCCGCCCTTGCCCGGCTCGGTACCGGACATGAACCAGCCGGTCCAGGAGACCAGGTAGACCGAGGCCGAGGCCGCCACCATCAGCGGCCCGACCAGGAAGAAGTCCCCGATCGTGTACAGCGGC
>NZ_BAAALF010001131.1:0-251 GCF_039528135.1 Kitasatospora nipponensis
GTTGTGGCCTGCGTCGTCGGCCATCACGTACTCGCCCGCGCGCAGCCGCGCGATGAGGCCCGAGGTCCAGGAGATGTCGGCGTGGCAGTGGGCGAGCCACAGCCGGTACAGCTCGTTCACGTGTGCGGGCTGGCCCCATTCGATGCCCTTGTCGAGGACGGTGCCGACGTTCGCGCGCTGGCCCTCGAGCTGGACGAGGCGGTATTCGAGCAGGTCGAGGGCCA
The DNA here is from genome assembly GCF_039528135.1 of Kitasatospora nipponensis. NCBI lineage: Bacteria > Bacillati > Actinomycetota > Actinomycetes > Kitasatosporales > Streptomycetaceae > Kitasatospora > Kitasatospora nipponensis. Next base: position 225 of record NZ_BAAALF010001131.1, read on the forward strand.
GCTGTCGGGGGAGCGCTGTGATGGACA
>NZ_BAAALF010001131.1:261-526 GCF_039528135.1 Kitasatospora nipponensis
ACGAGCGCGGCCGAGAACTCGTAGGCACCTCCTGCGGCCCCGTCGACGTCCGCGATGCGCTGCTGCAGCTCGTGCTGGAACGCGTCCTCGCCCGCATCGGTCAGTGTGTACGCGAGCCGGTCGGGGCCTTTGCCCTGCGGCGTCTCGACCTGCTCGAGCAGGCCTTCGAGCGCGAGACGCTTGAGCGCGTGGTAGATCGAACCCGGCTGGACGTTGGCCCACTTGTCGGCCGACCACGACAACAGTTCGCGCCGCACCTGATAAC
>NZ_BAAALF010001132.1:0-525 GCF_039528135.1 Kitasatospora nipponensis
CGGTGAACAGTGGGCGGCGATGCGCTGTCTACGCGGGTCCTGGTGGGCCGTTGTGTGCTGAGGTGGCCTCAGTTCCCTAGCGGTGGGCCGTGGTTGGCCGCTACGCTCGGCCCGCGCGTTCATGCCAATCATTGGGATGAGTGCGTCGGCATTCGCGTGTCGGCATGCGTGGAACGTTCCAGACCCTGCCAGGCCACGAGGAGCGATCATGTCCAGCACTGCCCGCTTCGCCGCAGTCGCCCTGTCCGCCCTGCTGCTCGGTGCGGCCGCCGCCGTCCCGGCGCAGGCCGATCCGGCCGGTCGCGCTTTCCAACCCACCCACCCGGACCGGGACTTCGCCGGTTCCACGGTGGCCGCCCACGAGGGCCGCAGTGCCTCGGACGGCCTGCAGCCACTGGTCACGCAGACCAAGGGGCTGGACGTCTCCAGCTACCAGGGCAACGTCAACTGGTCCTCGGTCGCCGCCAACGGCGCCAAGTTCGCCTACGTCAAGGCGACCGAGGGCACCGGCTACACCAACCCGTA
>NZ_BAAALF010001133.1:0-525 GCF_039528135.1 Kitasatospora nipponensis
GGTGCCCCCGTAGTACTGCCAGTTGTGCAGACTGATCTGCAAGCCGCCGTAGGAGGTGTTGTTGGTGTTGATGTTCCAGACGCCACCGCTCTCGCACTGGGCCACCTTGTCCCAGGTCGCGACCGAGGCGGCCTGCGCCGGGGACTGGGCCGCCAGCATCAGACCCGCCACCGCGGCGACGGCGAGCGGACGGGACAGGGCGGTGACGGCATTGGCGGTACGGGACATCGGTACTGACTCCTCGCAAGGAGCTGCGGGGTGGCGGCACGACAGCCACCCGGCAGCGGGGAAGGAAGGGGGAACGGACTACCAGGCGCCGGTGATCGGGACGTCGCCCGGGCTGCCGTAGACGAAGCTGGTCGCGGCGTTCAGGTTGTCGTTGGACAGGTAGAACTTCGACGTGGCCGGGTCGTACGCACCCACGGTGGAGGTGCCGTTGGCGTCCCAGTCGCCGGTGATCGGCAGCCAGCCCGGGTTGGCGAAGGCCGTCACGGCGTAGGTGCCGCGGGAGATGTCACCGAGGTA
>NZ_BAAALF010001134.1:0-525 GCF_039528135.1 Kitasatospora nipponensis
CCTTCGTCGGGCACGAGAAGCCGCTGGATCCAGGTCGCCAGCAGGACGATGGCGAGCAGCACCACAGCGGCGGCCGAGGCCAGGCCGACCTTGTTGAACTGGAAGGCCAGCTTGACGGTCTGGATGACGAACGTGGTGCTGCCGTTGGCACCGCCGGTCATGATGTACGGGATCTCGAACGCGGACAGCGAACCGGACACGACGAGGATCGCACTCAGGCTGACGACCGGCCGGATGCCGGGCAGGATGAGGTGCCTGACCTGGTGCCAGCGGTTGGCGCCGTCGAGTCCCGCCGCTTCGTAGATCTCCCCCGGGATCGACTGGATCGCGCCGAGGAACAGCACGAAGTTCAGGCCCAGGTAGCGCCACAGGGACACCGAGGCGAGCGACCAGTTGACGAGGTCGGGATCGCCCAGCCACAGGTGCTCGTCCCGCGCGCCGAACAGGCCGAGGACCGAGTCGAGGGTGCCGCCGGGCTGGAAGAAGTAGAGGAAGACGAAGCCGATGGCGACGCCGTTGACGAGG
>NZ_BAAALF010001135.1:0-525 GCF_039528135.1 Kitasatospora nipponensis
CGCGAAGCGATAGGTGAGGTAGTCGGGGTGGTACGCCTCGCCGTTCTCCTTGGTGAAGACGAGGCCGGTCTCCTTCCACGCCCGTCCGGCCTTCTTCCGCTGGACAGCCTGCCGGTCGTGGCGGTCGGCCAGGAGGCGGGCGCTCTCGGAGTCGAGGTTGATGGTCCGCTCGGAGTCCGCCTTCGGGGCGGTCTGGTAGAGCTGGCTGGCGATGTAGACGAGCTGCTGGCTGATGGTGACCTGCATCTGGTCGAGGTCGACCTCAGACCAGGGAAGCGCGCACGCTTCACCGCGGCGCGGGCCTCGCAGGGCCATGAAGTGCCACAGGTCGAACAGCTCGTCGTCGACGTAGGTGTCGAGGAACTCGCCGAGGAGCTGCGGTGTCCACACCATCACCTTGCCGGGGACCTCGCCGGTTGCCCGCCAGTGGGCGACGCGGGCCGGGGTCCACAGCAGTGGCTTGGGGGCCTTGACCTTGGGCAGGGTGACCAGCTCTGCCCAGTTCTTTCTGATCTCCTCCTCGAG
>NZ_BAAALF010001136.1:0-525 GCF_039528135.1 Kitasatospora nipponensis
TCGTCCCGCCCCCCCCCAACTTCGCCGGAGCCGCGGCCCTGAGTACGCAGGCGGCCCCCTCCGGCAGGTCCTTCGGCACCGCAGTGGCCGCCGGCCGGCTCGGCGACTCGACGTACGCGCCGAGCGCGGACCGGGAGTTCAACATGATCACCCCGGAGAACGAGATGAAGTGGGACGCCATCGAGCCGTCCCGCGGCAACTTCAACTTCGGTGCCGCCGACCAGATCGTCAACCGTGCCGTGGCAAAGGGGCAGCGCATGCGCGGCCACACCACGGTCTGGCACTCGCAGCTCCCGTCCTGGGTCAGCTCGATCGGCGACGCGAACACGCTGCGCAGCGTGATGAACAATCACATCACCACCGAGATGACCCACTTCAAGGGCAAGATCTACGCCTGGGACGTGGTCAACGAGGCGTTCGAGGACGGTGGCAGCGGCAAGCACCGCAGCTCGGTGTTCCAGAACGTGCTGGGCAACGGCTTGATCGAGGAGGGGTTCCGCACCGCCCGGGCGGCCGACACGGGAG
>NZ_BAAALF010001137.1:0-524 GCF_039528135.1 Kitasatospora nipponensis
GTTGTTGACCAGCTGGCCGAGGACGTCGGGGTTGCTCACCTTGAGCGCGATGCCGTACGAGAGCGAGGCGCTGCTCAGGGTGATCAGGGCCAGCAGCACGTAGGCGAGCAGCAGGTCCGGGATCCGGACGAAGAGTCCGAGCGGCATCGACAGCACGATGATGATGCCCGCCTGGATCACCAGCACGACCACGTCCCGCAGGGCCCGGCCGAGCAGCAGCGCCACCCGGCTGACCGGCAACGTCTTCCACAACCTCGGCACCGGCGGGTACGCGGGCTTCGGCTCCAACGTCTATCAGCCCGCCGACTTCACCTGGACCGCCAACACCTTCTTCGGCAACCACCGCAACGACACCGCCTGGAAGTGGATGCGGCACGTCTACGACCAGCGCGACGTCCAGCACGTGAACGCCTCGCAGGGCCCGAACGGCGACTACCCCGAGGTCTCCTTCACCCTGGTCGGCCAGACCGTCTCCGGCCTGCTCGGCCTCGACCCCGACGCGCCCAACCGCCGGCTGACCACCC
>NZ_BAAALF010001138.1:0-524 GCF_039528135.1 Kitasatospora nipponensis
GCCACGCCCGACAGGGTCAGCATCGAGCCCCAGTCGAAGGCGAAGTCCAGCCCGGCCGTGTACTGGAGCACCGCGCCCATCAGCACCCCGCCCGCCGCGGCCAGCGCCAGCCCGAGGGCCATCGGGATCGCGGTCTGCCACAGCACGGACAGCGCCAGCACCCGGCGCCGGGTGCCGAAGGCGTACAGCACGCCCAGGATCCGGCGCTGCTCCCGGAGCCGTTCCAACTGGCCGACCAGCAGGCTCAGGCTGACCAGCAGCAGGGTCAGCCCGGCTCCGGCGGTGAGCACCCGCTTGACGGCGAGATAGGTGTGGTCCGCCTCGAAGGTGAGCGGGAAGCCGGTCCGGGCCTGCGGGGAGATCACCATGGCGTCCGTGATCAGCTGCTCGGCTTGCTCGGCCTGGTCGGCCTGGTCGGCCTGGTCGGCTTGCTCGGCCGTCCCGGCGGACATCGTCACCAGGACGGTCGCGGGCTGTCCGCGCAGCACGCCGGCCGGGACCGCGCCCGGGGTCAGCAGCAGCTG
>NZ_BAAALF010001139.1:0-524 GCF_039528135.1 Kitasatospora nipponensis
CTGAGCCGTGCCCGCCCGTGACCGGTCCTCGGCGGGGTACTGGGTGACGTACGAAGCCTGGCCGCCAACCTGCGGCCGGACCCCTCGAAGGGCATCAGGAAGGTGAACACCATGGCAGCAGCGACTCCACGGCGGGCGGTCAAGATGATCGACGCTCGCAAGCGGGCCCGCGAGCTCAGTGCCGGCATAGCCCAACGCCATCAGCGGGTGCTCGACAGGGCAGAGAGGTTCCTCCTGGCACAGGAGAAGACCGACCAGCAGGTGCGGGCCATCAACGCGCGCATCAAGGACCTGCACGCAGAGGTGGAGGAGGTCCGGCTGGCAGGTCAAGCCGACCTGGCTCGGGTCGCCGCCGAGATGGCTGAACTGGGTTGCTCCCGAAAGGAAATCGCCGAGCGTCTGGGCGTCGATCCGGCCGAGGTTCGACGCCTGCTGGCGGCGGTGAGGAGGAACGACCCGGTGCGGACCTCGGCCGGCCGGGTGTCGAGGTTGCAGTCGGTGGAGCCCGAGGAGGCGAGCACTGA
>NZ_BAAALF010001140.1:0-523 GCF_039528135.1 Kitasatospora nipponensis
CTCGCCTTCAACCTGCTCGGGGACTCCGTCCGCGACGCCTTCGACCCGAAGACGAAGCGATGACCTTCACCGGTCGTCGGTGAGCCGCGCACACAGACCCACAGACTCCGGGGGGATCGGCATGCCCGCCCCGGGCAACCCACCACCTATCTGGCACTCAACAGGCAGGAAGAACATGAACGTTCGTAAGTCACGGCAGCTCGCCGCGGCCGTCATGGTTGTCGGGGCCCTCACCGTCACCACCGCGTGCTCCAGCGGCAACAGCAACGGTGGCAGCAAGCCGGCGGCTTCGAAGTCCAAGGTCGAGGCCACCGCGATCACCGTCGGCACCGCCGCCGACTCGGTCGGCCCGGCCGTCGCGGAGCCCGGTGCGAAGAAGGGCGGCACGGTCAACATGATCGACCGCGACGACTTCTCGCACCTGGACCCGGCCCAGGTCTACATGAACTACAACAGCGAGGTCTCGCTGCTGCTCACCCGCCAGCTGACGGGCTACAAGCTCCAGGCCGACGGCACCTCCAAG
>NZ_BAAALF010001141.1:0-523 GCF_039528135.1 Kitasatospora nipponensis
CTCGTACCGGTCAGCCACGGGCCGGCCCCGACAGTGGGACGATCGGCTCCGGGTCGGGCTCGATCTCGGGGATCATCCGCCACGGCCGGGACAGGACATGGCTGTAGCTGCGGTGGTCCGGGTTCGCCTGGAGGTGCTGGAACGACCAGCCGCGGGCGGCCTCGAAGTCCTCGCCGGCGGCGGACTGCTGGCCGCAGAGGATGCCCTGCTCGTTCTCGCCGTTGCACTGGAAGAGGTGCAGGGTGGGCGGGGCGTCCGGCTCGAGGTCGGGGGTGGCGGTCCAGTTCATGTGCCGGTACCGGCGGGTGAGGCCCATGGCTCGTCTCGTTGGCAGGACGTCAGCTGGAGGGGACCAGGTGGAGCCGCAGCGGGCGGCAGCATGGACAGGTGCTGACCGGGCAGTCGCAGACCACGGCCGGGGCGCCGGCTGTCTCGCGGATGCCGCCCGGACAGCCGTGGTGGGCCCCGGCCTGGCACTCGACGGATATGTACTGGCCGTCCCGGCGGCAGTCGACGGTGAAGG
>NZ_BAAALF010001142.1:0-243 GCF_039528135.1 Kitasatospora nipponensis
GGCGGGCCGCCGTCGCAGGGGCCGTGCGGGTTTCTCACCGCAACTTCACCGACCGCCGGGGCCGTCACCAGGGGACCACGGCGCCAGGCCATACCCTTGACCGGTGGCAGCAGACAGCAAGAAGACCAGCAAGAAGTCCAAGGACAAGAAGAGCGGCACGATCGATCTCGCGATGCCCACCATGCGGCCCGAGGTCCCGTTGGACTTCCCGCGCGCCTGGGTCGAGTTCGCCGACCCCGCCGA
>NZ_BAAALF010001142.1:253-523 GCF_039528135.1 Kitasatospora nipponensis
GGAACTGCATCTTCGACCGCGTCTGCCAGGGCATCCGCCCGGGCCGGGGCGAGTCGGACGGCTGCTGCACGCTCGGCGCGCACTACTCCGACGAGGACGACGAGCAGCGGGTGATCGGCCACGCCGCCCGGCTGACCCCGGAGATCTGGGAGAACCACGCGCACGGCACCGACGCCAAGGGCCGGATCAAGGTCGACGGCGGCATCACCATGCTCGGCGAGGACGGCGACCGCCAGACCCGCCGGGTCAACGGCGCCTGCGTCTTCCTGA
>NZ_BAAALF010001143.1:0-523 GCF_039528135.1 Kitasatospora nipponensis
CGGGTGGTTGATGAGCAGCAGCTCCATCACACCCTGCTGCGCCTTGTCGGCGACCTCCGACGTCACCTGCGTCTTGACGACCATGCCGTCGGCGACCGTCATCGTGCACGAGGCCTGCGGCTTCGGCATCGCACGGCCGTTCATCTCCACCTCGACCAGGCACTGGCGGCACGCGCCGGCCGGGTCGAGCAGTGGATGGTCGCAGAACCGCGGGATCACCGTGCCGAGTCGCTCGGCGGTGCGGATCAGCAGCTCGCCCTTCGGCGCGACGACCTCCTCGCCGTCGACGGTGAGCTTGACGTACCCCTCCGGTACGTCCACATCGGAGAACTCCGGTGCCACGGTCATGCCTGTGCTCCAACCGGTTGCGCGGCCTGGGAATCACTGCCCTGCGACACGGGGTCCCGGGACTCGGCCGCCCCGTCCCCCTGCGCGGGCCTGTTCGACTCGCACAGCGCGAGGAACTCGTCACGGAAGTACTTGATACCGCTCTGGATCGGGCTCACCGCCGCGTCGCCGAGCG
>NZ_BAAALF010001144.1:0-523 GCF_039528135.1 Kitasatospora nipponensis
CGATGGTGCTGGTACCGGCCTTCCTCGGGCTGTTCATCGGGCGCAAGCTGCTGAAGATCGAGAAGCCGATCCTGATCGGCGCCATCGCGGGCCAGCAGTGCTCGACCCCCGCCATCACCGCGGTCAGCAACGTCGCCCAGAGCAGCGTGCCGATGCTCGGCTACACGATCACGTACACGATCTCGAACTTCCTGCTCCCGCTGACCGGGCCGATCTTCGTCGGCCTGATCGGGCTCAAGACCTGAGCCGTCGTCAAGGGTCGTGGGAGGGCCGCTCCGTCACCCGGCGATGCGCCGTCGGGCGCCCCCTGGCGGCGGGGCGGCCGTCTGCGGTTGGATGGCCGGATGGGTGGCGAAACGATCTCGGGTCGGGGCACAGCAGTGGTGATCGGGGGCGGGCTGGCCGGGACACTGGCGGCCTGGGCCCTGCGGGACGCGGCCGAGCGGGTGGTGGTGGTCGAACGGGACCGCTACCCCGAGCAGCCGGACTTCCGGGCCGGGCTGCCGCAGGGGCGGCACGCCCA
>NZ_BAAALF010001145.1:0-522 GCF_039528135.1 Kitasatospora nipponensis
CTAACGGGTTGAACTTCTCTGCGGGGCCCTTGGATGTGCGAGGAAGTGCTCTAGAGTTCTCGCAGGTAAGGGCGAGGTAAAGGCTGGACTACCGCACAGCCGAATGGGTAGGGCGGGTGGGACTCGAACCCACGACCCAGGGATTATGAGTCCTCCGAAGAACTCACCTGGTCTTCACTGCCTTACTCTGCCCTTCCCCGTTTCCCCAGGTCAGAGCCCGTTTCTGACTCTTGCCCTTCGTCGGCGTTCACTAGCTTTCACGGCCTTTCACCAACGCCACGTCCGCTGAATGTCCGCTAAAACCGAGGTCCCGCAGGCCCTTCCGAGGATGCCGGTGCTGGCCTGCGGCGATGCGTTGGTTCGAAGCAGCCGACAAGAGACTCCCCAACCGAAGCTCGACGCCTCCGCCGACCAGACCGCGCCCTCAGCCCTCGTCGTCCAGGTAGTTGGCGCCTTCCGGGTCCTGCCGATCAAGGAAGCAGAAAGGCTCGCCCCGGCCCAGGACGGGTGTGGAGTTTTGGT
>NZ_BAAALF010001146.1:0-522 GCF_039528135.1 Kitasatospora nipponensis
GTGGCCGACTCCTTGGCGCGCTTGATCCACTCCGCCGGAGTGATGCGCTTGGCCAGGAGCTCGCCCGAGGCGTTCTGCAGGTCCTCGTCGAACTTGCTCGCGGTGTTCGGGTACTGGAAGTTGAAGACGTTGGCCCCCGCCGCCTTCAGCGCCACCACGGTCGACTTGGTGCCCGGCTTCAGCTGGACCTCCGGGCCGACACCGTCCTTGAGGCAGGTGAGGCTGTTGGCGGCCTGGGCGAACTTGCCCGACGCCTCCTTGGTCAGCATCATCCGGAGGAACTCCAGGCCGCCGGCCACGTTCTTGGCCTTGGTCGGCACCACGAACGGCTCGCCGGAGCCGGCCCGGATGGCCTCGAACGGAAGCTTGTCGCCGGGCAGCGACGGCATCGGCAGGAAGGTCATCTCGAAGTCGGCCGGGGTGGAGGTGAGCTGCTCGTTCTCCAGCCAGGAGCCGGAGGGGATGAAGACCGCCTTGTACTGGTTCCAGGCGGTCTGCGACTCGGTGTGGGTCATGCCGTTG
>NZ_BAAALF010001147.1:0-521 GCF_039528135.1 Kitasatospora nipponensis
CCCGGCTGTTGACTCTCCATCAGGTCGCCCCCCAGGTACGCCCCCGGACCCGGCCGGCACCGGACGCCCCCGGCGGCGCCGGCCGCTGCTCCCATCGTGAGTCCCGATCACCGGTGCCGCAACGGTGCGCGGCCCGTCGGCCGGAGCGAACGGGGGCTCGGGGCGGGGCGAGTGATCCGGTCCGTGGTTTGGCGTCCCCGCCGTGCTGACAATCCGTCAGCTGGTGGCGCGAGCTCTCCGAGGCGCGGTGACGACACCCCGGGGCCACCCGTCGCGTCGACTCCGGCGGACGGGTGACCCCCGACGCGGTCACCCCGACGCGCAGAACCTCGCAAGCCGGGCAAGGCTGGACACGGCGGCCCGATGCAGGTTCAATGGCCGACAGGAGTTTGAACGACGTTCTAACCCGGCGACCGCGAGCGAGGCACCGTGCGACTCACCCCCACCGAACGGGACCGGCTGCTGATCTTCACAGCCGCCGAACTGGCCCGGGCCCGGCGCGCCCGCGGCGTCCGGTTGAA
>NZ_BAAALF010001148.1:0-521 GCF_039528135.1 Kitasatospora nipponensis
GGCACGACGCCGTGCACCCGGAGCTCGGCACCCTGGCGGACTTCGACGCGTTCCTGTTCGAGGCCGGGCGGCTCGGCCTGGAGGTGGCGCTCGACCTCGCCCTGCAGTGCGCCCCCGACCACCCGTGGGTCGCCGAGCACCCCGAGTGGTTCACCCAACTCCCGGACGGCAGCATCGCGTTCGCCGAGAACCCGCCGAAGAAGTACCAGGACATCTACCCGCTCAACTTCGACCGGGCCCCGGGCGGCCTGTACCGGGAGATCCTCCGGGTGGTGGAGTTCTGGGCCGAGCGCGGGGTGCGGATCTTCCGGGTGGACAACCCGCACACCAAGCCGCCGGACTTCTGGCACTGGCTGATCCGCACCGTGAAGTCCACCCGCCCGGACGTGCTCTTCCTGGCCGAGGCGTTCACCCGCCCCGCCGTGCTGCACGGGCTGGCCAGGCTCGGCTTCACGCAGTCCTACACCTACTTCACCTGGCGCGACACCAAGGAGGAACTCACCGACTACCTCACCGAACTC
>NZ_BAAALF010001149.1:0-521 GCF_039528135.1 Kitasatospora nipponensis
CCGAGATGTTGTCCCGGCGAGCGGGGGCCGCCGGGGTGACTCATCTGCACCCGCACCAGTTCCGGCACACCTGGGCCGCGGACCTGAAGGGCGCGAACATGTCCGACGACCAGCTCGAACGGCTCGCGGGGTGGACCACTCCGACGATGTCCCGACGTTACGGCTCGCATGTGGCCGACGAGCAGGCTCGCGAGGCCGCGCGCCGGCTCGCGCGGGGTGACCGGCTGTGAGCGCCAAGGGCCGGGTCGCCGAGGCGCTCCGGATGTTCTACGGCCTGGAGGGGGACCCGGCGACGTTGCATCGTCTTCACGCCGTGCGATGCCCCGCCGGCCGGCCGCTCTACACGGTGTGGCTCGTGCCCGGTCACGGCCGGTGGGTGGCCGGACAGGTCCGGTCCACGCGCACCACTGTGGACGGAGAGGCGACGAAGTCGATGTTCACGACGCACCCGCTCGAACGGGTCATCGGGCGCGAGGTGGAATACGTGTGTCAGTGCCACCCGACACGGAGTGTCCGAATCG
>NZ_BAAALF010001150.1:0-521 GCF_039528135.1 Kitasatospora nipponensis
ATCGCTGTAGTCGCCTTCGTCGGTGCTCGTCTCGTCATCGCACAACAGCCCGCCTCGCGGGTTCCGCTGGATCTGACCGGGACGGCAACCAGCGTTGCTGGTTTGACTGCACTTGTCTTCGCGCTGACCGAAGTCCCACGCAGAGGATGGGGCGACATCCTCGTCGTCGCACTCCTCGGCTTCGGGGCCGGGATGCTGGCCGTGTTCGTCCTCCTCCAGCGCATCAACACACACCCCCTGTTACCGCTTCGGATCCTTATCGACCGCACACGGGGCGGGGCGTTTCTCGCCATCGGTCTTCCGCAGCTCGCGCTCTTCGGGTTCTTCCTGGTGCTGACCTACTGGTTCCAACAACTGCTCGGATACACGCCGATCCAGGCCGGGTTCGCCTTCCTGCCACTCGCAGTAGCGATCGCGATCGGGTCCACAGTCATCGCAAGCCTCCTCGCGACCCGACTCTCCCCGCGGCAGATCATCGTCCCTGGGCTCGCCGTGATGGCGGCAGGCATGGTCGTCCTGAT
>NZ_BAAALF010001151.1:0-521 GCF_039528135.1 Kitasatospora nipponensis
CCGGCTGCGGGCCGCGATGGCCGACCACGGGGCCGAACCGGCCTGGAAGACGCTGCTGCACCGGCTGCGCACCGCCTCGCCGGACTTCGAGGAGCTGTGGGCCCGCCACGAGGTCGCGGCGGCGGGCAACGGGGTCAAGCGGTTCCTGGTCCCCGAGGCCGGGCTGATCCGGTTCGAGTACACCAGTCTCTGGCTCGGCCCCCGGCCCGGCAGCCGGCTGGTGGCCTACACGCCGCGCGACCAGGAGAGCCGGGAGAAGCTGCTGCGGCTGGACGCTGAGCCGAGTGGGGGACAATGAAGAGTCCGTCCGCCGACCACCGAGGACCTGCCGCGCCATGACGACCACGCCCGTTGCACCGACGCCCGAGTTCAAGCCGTTGAACATCGGGCCGATGGAGGTCTGGCCGCCCGTGGTGCTGGCGCCGATGGCCGGGATCACCAACGCCCCGTTTCGCACCCTGTGCCGGGAGCAGAGCGGCGGCAAGGGCCTGTACGTGAGCGAGCTGATCACCACCCGGGCA
>NZ_BAAALF010001152.1:0-520 GCF_039528135.1 Kitasatospora nipponensis
TCGGGGGCTCCTCCGGGACGATCCGCTGCCCCAGTACTCCAAGCGGTGGCTCGAGGTCGATCGGGGGGCGTGTATCCATACTCTCTGCCGCCTGCCGGCCGTCCGGGAACCATGGCTGCGCGCGATCTACGACCGTATGACCAATTGGATGTTCCAACCCCCGCCGCTCGGTTGACGGGAGCGCCGCATCCCGCGCACCGCGTCCTGGCGGCACGACCACCGGCACGCCCCCTCCGGGGCGGCGCCCTCGCCTACCGGGTAAGGTGCACCGGCCGGGGCTCGGTGAAGAATATGAGGGAGCGAAGTGAACATTCGTCTGGCAGTGCACCTGTTGTTGTCGATCGTGGTCGCGCTGGCGATGGTGTTCACCGGCCTCGCGCTGGGCGGACCGCTGGTGGCGCTGCTGGCGTTCGGGCTGTGGTTCCTGATCGAGGCGCTGTTCAAGGCCCTGCTTCCGGCCTCCTTCCTTCCCGGGGTCGAGGGTGCACAGCTGACCTCTGCGGCGTATCGCGGGTGGGCT
>NZ_BAAALF010001153.1:0-519 GCF_039528135.1 Kitasatospora nipponensis
CGAAGGCGAGCGCCGTGACGATCACCACCGCCACCAGGAACGTGATGTGTTCCATGGACCCAAACAATCGTCGTAGTTGTCGGACTGACGCTGATGTCACCGGCGACGGTAGGGAGGGTTGGTGAACGGAAGGTGAACTGAGGCGGGAGCTGTGGTTCCGAGAGTGTCGCCGAGGTTGCCGGAACGCTTCCGAATCGTGGAGGCAGGGCTGCTGGCCAGGCGTTTTGGTGGGCAAGGTCCGGTTTGGTGATGGTTTGTTGAGAGCTGTCTCACATCCAACCTGAAGCTGAGCTGAGAATTCATCCGACTGCCCGGTAACCCCCTGTCTGGATCCGGGGGGCGCATGGCAGGATCGAGGGCGAATTGCCAGGCGGGACGGCCTGGTCAGGGTCGGGGACTACGGGGAGGGGCGAGCTGATGCGCGCTGGGGTTCGGACGACGGAGAACGGCGTGCGGCCCTGGGTGCGAGCCGCCCTGCGCTGCGGTGCGGTGCTGGCACTGGCCTCGCTCGCGTTCGGC
>NZ_BAAALF010001154.1:0-519 GCF_039528135.1 Kitasatospora nipponensis
GGTTCAGGCCGCCGGGGCCGGTCGGCATCCGGGCCTCCATCACCGCCCACACCCGCGCGACCTCTTCAGCTAGGGATTCCATGCGCGACAGGGTAGGTCACCCCGCGGACAGCGATCCCCGCCTTCCGGAGCCGTTCGGCGTCGAGCTGGCCACCGACCGGTTCTAGTTCACGCGGGCACTACCATCCCGCGCATGGACGAGATACGGATCGGGTTCGGCCCGGTGGGGCTGCGCAGGACGAAGCTGCGGATGGCGGGGATCGTGGTGCTGTTCGGCGGCATCGCCGCCCTGATGGTTGCGCAGGACGCGGGTGGGAACGGCCCGGTGGTCGGCGGTGCCGTCGGTGTGCTGGCCGTCGTCGCTCTCACGTCGCTGGTCAGGCACGGCTGGAGCAGCACCACCCTCACGCCGGCCGGGCTGGTGCTGGCCTCTCCGGGCAGTCGCAGGACGGTGCCCTGGGAGCGGATCACCCGGATCGAGGTCCGGCGCAGGACCGGGCGGTACGGCCGCAGTTGGGT
>NZ_BAAALF010001155.1:0-519 GCF_039528135.1 Kitasatospora nipponensis
GGCGGGGGGTAGGGGCAGAGCGAGCACGGGGAGGGCCGTGGCGGCGGAGATGCCGAGGAACTGTCTGAGACGCAAGAGTGGTTCCCCCGTGTGATGTGGAGCAGGCGCCGCCCGCAGACTGCGAGGCGATCAGGAGCATTGTGACGATGACGACCTGTCATGTCAGTGCATTTCTTCGCCTTCCGGGCCGGCCCGCGGACTCCGTGGACGATCGAGCCGGGCGGGGTGCGGAGGCGGCGGATGACGGCCTTCCGAACCGGTGCGCGGAAGGGGAGCGGTCGCCCGGTCGGGGCGGTGGTGCGAACGCTCCGTTCCGGGCTCCGGCGCACGCCCCGGACGGGCTGACGGGGGGTCAGTCCAGAGGTTGGCCTCACGCTCACTGATGGCGGTATGTGTTTAGCCAGTCACGGAGGGTTGTGTTCCGATGGATCCTGTCCACCCTCACTGGCAGGCCGCGACGGAACGCGTGGCCCCCTGATCCGAGAGGTACACATGCCCCCCACCGTTAGTCGCGCCGCC
>NZ_BAAALF010001156.1:0-519 GCF_039528135.1 Kitasatospora nipponensis
GGGTCCGGCGGCGGCGTGGATCAACACGCGCTCGCCCGGGCGTACTTGGGCGGCGGTGTTGATGAGGTCGTACGCGGTCGGGGCGCCCCAGCCGAGGCCCGCCGCGGTGCGCAGGGACAGGTCGCCGATGCCCACCGCGAGGACGGCGGGTGCCAGGACCACCTCGGCGAAGGCGCCCGACGGGGTGAGAGCGGTGACGGGCTCGCCGACCCGGCCCGGGTCGACGCCCTCGCCGACCGCGGTGATGTGCCCGGAGGCTTCGAAGCCCGGGACGAAGGGACGCGGTACGGGGAACTGGCCGTCCCGGACCATCGTGTCGCCCCACTGGATCCCCGCGTACGCGACGCGGATCGCCACCTGGCCGGGGCCGGGGACGGGCTCGTCGAGTTCGGTGACGCGGTAGCGGTCGTCGGTGTCGAGCAGGGCAGCCTTCATGGTCACAGCTCCTTGTGCTGACTCAGGATCCTTATAGTTGAGGACTCTATGGATGTAAGATCCCTGAGTCAACACATGAATGTG
>NZ_BAAALF010001157.1:0-519 GCF_039528135.1 Kitasatospora nipponensis
CGTGCACCTGCGGATCGAGGCGGTGCCCGAGTACGCGTACGCCGATCTGGGGGAACTCCCCGAGCGCGGACGCAGGTTGAGCCAGGAGGTGCTGGCCCACGACGGGCTGGTGGACCGGGACGCGGTCCGCGCGGTGAAGCTGGAGGCGCTGGAGATCCTGCACCGGGTGGCGCGCGGCCCCGGCCGGGAGGCGGCGTACCGGGCGTTCGTCGAGCGGGAGGGCCGCTGGCTGGAGCAGTACGCGGTCTGGTCCGCGCTGGCCGAGCGGCACGGCGACAGCATGACCAAGGCGGGCGAGCTGGTCGAGGCGGCCGGCGAGCGTCTCGCGGCCGAGCTGCTCAAGCCCTGACTCCTCGTATTTTCCTACATTGACGTTTTGTTGAAGGCGGGCCTAGGCTCCCGGTTCACGGGCCCCAACTGCCCGGCGTGCCTTCGGTATACCCCCACTCGTACTCTCGGTTCGGAGGTCCCAGATGCCCCTCAGTGGGGCGCCCGCGACCACGGGGGTGGTCCGTTCCC
>NZ_BAAALF010001158.1:0-519 GCF_039528135.1 Kitasatospora nipponensis
CCTGAAAGCCTGGTCAGACCGGCTCACCGACCTCAAGCAGCACGCCTCACGTATCGAAGAAAACCTGCGCGAAGCGCTCGACAAGGAGCAACAGGCACTGGCAGCAGCGCAGCACGCGAACCAGGCCCAGGTCCAGGCCGCCAGTCAGTTCTCCGACGCACCTGCAGACCAGGGCGCGGCGGAGGCCGCCACGCGCGCCAACAAGGCAGCCGCTTCGGCCGCCGCCACCGTGGAAGAGCTCAGACGGAACGCCGAACAGCTCAAGAACAGCTGGGAGGACGCGTCACGGGAGTGCGCGAAGAAACTCCGTGAGGCCGGTGACCGCGCACCCGACGAAGGCTTCTGGGAAGGAATCGGCGAGTTCTTCGAAGGGGCTCTCAGCACGATCGGTGATATCGCCGGCATTGTCTCCGCTATCGCCGGTGTCCTGTCCTTCATTCCCGGCATCAACGCAATCGCAGCGCCAGTTGCGCTGGTCTCTGGTGCGATCGCTCTTGGCGCTCACGCAGCAGATATGGC
>NZ_BAAALF010001159.1:0-519 GCF_039528135.1 Kitasatospora nipponensis
GGATGCACCGCGACCGGTCAGGACGTGACCTGCCGGGCCCAGGCGGCACTGCCAGCCAACGGGTCGAGGACTTTCACCTTCACCGTCCGACTGGACCAGGACTACGAGGGGAACGGTTCGGACATCCGCAACATCGCGAAGGTCTCGACCGCGACCGCCGACCCGGACCTGTCGAACAACTCCTCCGCTGCCGCCGGGTTGCCCGGTGGCAAGCCCGCCCGGGGTGAAGCCGACCTCGCGATCGACAAGTCGTCGAACGGCCCCGCGATCGCTCCCGGGGAGAACGTCGACTACACGATCACCGTCACCAACAACGGCCCCTCGTCGGACAGTTACCAGGTGGTCCTCACCGACCAGCTGCCGAAGCCGTTGACGTACGTGTCCTCCCAGCCGGCCGGCTGCACCGTGGATGCCGCGGGCCGGACGGTCACCTGCCCGGCCAAGGGCCGGCTGAAGGTCGGTGAGAAGTTCACCTACGTGCTCACCACCCGTCTGGACTCCTCCTACACCGGTGACGGC
>NZ_BAAALF010001160.1:0-519 GCF_039528135.1 Kitasatospora nipponensis
TGATCATGCGGGACATCCAGGGCTACAGCGGGCGGATGGCCGCCGATGCGCTCGGCCTCAGCACCGCCGCGATGAAGTCGCGGCTGCACCGCGCCCGCGCGACGGTGCGTCAGACCTTGCAGGGAACGTCCGAGCCCTTCCCGGGGGGCGGGGATGACTGACCGTCAGGACTTCGCCAGCGCCTCGGTGCCCCGGCACCTGGTGCGCGGCGCGCTGGGATTCGGCGCCCTGGCCGGTTCGTTGCTGCTCCTTCCGGTGGGCGGACCGGTCGGCCTGCTGCTGGCGCCGGTCGGTCTGTTCGCGCTGCGCGGGTGTCCGATGTGCTGGGCGATCGGGCTGCTGCAGACCGTCTCGAACGGGCGGCTGGAGCGTTCGTGTGTGGACGGTCGCTGCGAGCTGTCCGTCGCCCGGCAGGCTCGTGGGTGGCCGATGATCCGATCTTGAGGAAATCCCTCCGGCTCGGCCGGGTGCGGCTGAGAGGGTGGGGCCATGGATGCGACAGGGCGGTTCCGGCTGGCG
>NZ_BAAALF010001161.1:0-519 GCF_039528135.1 Kitasatospora nipponensis
GCGCGGCGACTCGTCGCACGTCCACCCCCCGTCGGCGTGTGTGACCGCGAGTTCGAACAGCGCTCCGCTCGGCGTGCGGACGTAGACGCTCTTGAAGTACTTGCGGTCCTTGAGCTCGGAGATGTCGGTGTAACCGCGCCCCTCGATGCCGAACTTCGCCGCGTCCTGGTTGTCCAGCGTGTCGAGATTCCACGCGAAGGGGTGGGAGGTGGCGGCACCGGAGCCCCACGTTCCCTGGTCGTCGCTGCGGTTGACCGTGATCTCGAGGTGGTTGCCGTGTTTCGCGTCGCCGATCTGCATCCCGAGCACCGAGCCCTCCTCGGTGAGGCCCTCCTGGGCGAAGAAGGACTCGCCGGCGAACTCGACCATGCGGTCCGGCCTGGCCATGTGCACGCCCACGCCGTGGATGCCGTGGATCGCGTGCTCCTGCGGCACCCCGTACCCGGGGTGGCCGATCCGCTCGTCACCGCTGTTGCCGACGAACACGTACTCGATTCCCGAGGGGTGCCGGAACGCGAG
>NZ_BAAALF010001162.1:0-518 GCF_039528135.1 Kitasatospora nipponensis
GCCCAGCAGCTCCTCGGCCCGGCGGTCCACCTCGGCCCCGGGCAGGCCGCGCAGCCGGCCGTTGTACTGGAGCAGCTCGCGCCCGCTCAGCCGCTCGAACATCCGCAGCCCCTCGGGCAGGATGCCGATCCGCGCCTTCACCCCGACCGGGTCGGTCCAGACGTCGGCGCCGTGCACCAGCACGGTGCCCTGGTCAGGCCGGAGCAGGCCGGTGACCATCGAGAGGGTGGTGGTCTTGCCCGCGCCGTTGGGGCCGACCAGGCCGAAGAACGAGCCGCCGGGCAGGTCCAGGGTGAGTCCTGCGACCGCGGCGTGGTCGCCGAAGCGCTTCCACAGGTTGTGGATGCTGACGGCAGGTGTCATGTGGGTACTCCTGTTGGTACGGATGTACGGCCACCCTTTCAGAGGCGGGCCCGGCAGCGGCACCCCGCGAACGACGGGCGTGTCTGCTCCGATCGGGTGAACGTGAAACCACGCAGGTGTGTTGTTCGTCATGCACCATGAGAGTCCGTCAGGAG
>NZ_BAAALF010001163.1:0-518 GCF_039528135.1 Kitasatospora nipponensis
CCGACCTCGAGCTGCGCAGCGGTGACCTGCTGGTCTTCGGCGGCCCGATGCGTTTCGCGTACCACGGGGTGCCGCGCACCCACCCGAGGACGGGCGATCCGGCGCACGGTCTGGTCGGGCGGCTGAATATCACGATCCGTCAGTCCGGCTTGGTTTAGTGCCGGGTCGGTGACGGTTCATCGACAGGGATCGCTTGCGGAGGGTCTCATTCACTAGGGGGTCGCCGACAGTTGACCGAGAGCGGCCGATTCGTGGGGGCGGAACCTTGTCATCGCAACTGAACGTGGATCCAGCGGAGCTGGACAGCGCGGCCAAGGTGGTCACCGACCTCAACGGCGAACTCAGGCCGGTCTCCGACCGGGCGGTCAAGGACGCCGACGAGGCCTCCTCCTCCACCGCGGGCTGGTCGGTCTCCGCCCAGCTGGGCCAGGTCGCGGACAGCTGGCGCAAGGCGCTGACCGATCTGCACCGGTCGATGGACGACAACGCGGAAGCGCTGCGCAGCACGGCCGGACAGC
>NZ_BAAALF010001164.1:0-517 GCF_039528135.1 Kitasatospora nipponensis
CCCGCTGGTGGTACCCGGTGCCGGTCGCGGTCCTGGCCGGGTTGCTGGTGCCGCTGCTGATCGGCGCCAGCAAGACCTGGTTCGCCCGGCCGGGCCCGTTCGGCTTCCCGCTCTCCCCCGAGCAGCTCGGCTGGTACCCGTCCGGGCACACCGCCACCTCGGCGATCGCGTACGGGACGGCGGCTCTGCTGCTCGGCCGGACGCTCGGCCGGACGGCCCGGGAGCGGCTGTACGGGCTGGCCGCGCTGGTCTGCCTGGGGGTCGGGGCCGGGCTGGGGTGGGGCGACTACCACTGGCTGCTGGACGTGCTGGCCAGCTGGTGCCTGGCCGGGGTGCTGCTCTGGGGCCTGCGGCTGCTGCTCACTCGCCTCACTCGCCGCTAGCGGGGTCCTCCTCGTTGCGGTGCACCAGACCGGCTTCGCCGCTGTCCCGGTGCCACTCGACCACTAGCTCGTCGCGGGCGCCGAAGCGGACCAGATGGCGGCCGACCACGTCCTCCAGCTGGGGCAGGTCGGCC
>NZ_BAAALF010001165.1:0-517 GCF_039528135.1 Kitasatospora nipponensis
CGTCAGGCGTTGTGCCGCAGCAGGCTGACGCGAAGCTCGCCGAGGAGGAGGTCGTCGATTCGGACGGCGAAGGCCTGCAGGTGGGCGCTCTGGAGGTTGGCGGCGTGCTCGGCGGGGGTGCGCCAGATCTCGTAGAAGCAGGACGAGGCGGGGTCGTTCACGTCCACGTGCAGGTCGTAGGTGACGCAGCCCGGCTCGCGCGTGGTGGGCGCCACGAGTGCGGTGAGTGCCTGGCGCAGGGCCTGCTCCTTGCCGGGCTTGGCGCGCAGCTGGGCGACGACTGTCAGTGCGGGGGATTCGGTGTTCGTCATCTGAGCGGGTGTTCCTGTTCTTGGTGCGGCGGCCTGTTGCCACCAGCTACGGAGGACGACGCTAGAGGTAAGTGGTCCGGCTATACAGTCCTCTTTCATGGGGAATGACCGAACCAATCGAGCAACCGGCCTGCTCATCGAACTGCCCGAGGACGGCGGGTCGCTGTACGAGCGCCTGACGAGTGGAATCAGGGCCGCCATCGCAG
>NZ_BAAALF010001166.1:0-517 GCF_039528135.1 Kitasatospora nipponensis
GTCGCGATCGTCGTCTGGACCGTCGTCGAGTTGGACGCCACGTCGGGCTGGCTGACCTACCAACCGGAATCGCCGTCGGTAGCCGGCCCAGGTTGGTTGTTCGCGTTCGGCGTGTACATGGGTGACTGGGTGCTCATGATGGCGAACTGGGACTTCGCGCGTTTCGGCCGGACGAACAAGCGGGACGTCCGGACCAACGGACGGTTCGCCTTCGGCCCCGGGTTCTATCTGTTCACCATCGTGATCAACGGTTTGATCGGATCTTCGTCGCGCTGACCATCCCGACCGAAGGACCGTTGTCCGAGATATCGAGCCTCATCGGGATCGTCGAGCTGATGGGCATCTGGGGCCTGCTGTTCGTCTGGATCAGCCAGACCCGGATCAACACCGCCAACTTCTATCTGGCCACGAGCAACCTTTCCAACGTCTTCGCACAGACGTTCAAGCTGAAGCTGCCTCGCGTGGCGTGGGTCGTCATCGTCGGGACGATCGTCTCCGTGATCATGCTCAGTGATGT
>NZ_BAAALF010001167.1:0-517 GCF_039528135.1 Kitasatospora nipponensis
CCTACCTGGATGCCGGCCACGTCCTGATCGACGTCACGGAAGCCGGGCGCGATGTCATCACCGGCGCTGTCCACCGGAACTCCCCGGGATGCTCCTCCCTGGTGACCGACGGGGCATGGCTGTGGCGCCAGGACTTCCCGCACTACCTGGAAACCCACCACGTGTCGCTGCCCGAGGCGTTCACCGCACACGTCCGCAGCCTGGACTACCGGATGCCCACCATCACCGTCGCGCAGTTCGCTCCGCACTACAACGAGACCTTGCCCCTGGTCGGCTGGGCCTCGCCCGTCCCGTGGCGCTCGACCGCCACCACGCTCGTACCTGAGGTACGCGCCGTGACCAGCAAGGCCCAGTTCGACGCGGTGATGCTGGAGCAGGACCGGAACAGGCCCAACGGCAGCCGAGGCAAGCGGCGCAAGCCACGGAGAGCATAGGCACCAGCAGCTCACGAGCGTCCGGCACGGCCGTTGCCCTGGGGCTGGCGTGGTGGACGGTCTATTGCGGCGCGGCGCCCGTG
>NZ_BAAALF010001168.1:0-517 GCF_039528135.1 Kitasatospora nipponensis
CCGGTGCGGCGAGGGTGAGCGTCGGGAGGGCGAGGGCGGCGAGCAGGCGGGTCAGGGCCGTTCGCCAGCGGCGGGTCGGTTGTGCCACGGATTCTCCTTCACGCGGTGGCGACGGCAGGGAGCCGTCGCGCGGACGGGTGAGAACAGTGGTGCGGTCGCCATCCCTGCCCGGACGGAAGCGGGCGGGAAACCGGATTCTGGTGGCAGGAACATGCCATGGCTGTCAAGTGACGCTGCTGATATTGTTTCTGACGTATGGTCAGAAAGTATCGGGGCATGTGCGGGGCCCACCGCCGGGAAACCCACTGGCGAGCCCGGGCCCGGCGGGCGAACATGGCGCGCATGAGTGATCAACCCCCGCGAGGGACCCAGGCAACCGTCTACCCCGACATGTGGGCGAACCCGGACGACGACCCCCGCAACACCGAAGGCCCCAGCCCGGACGGCGAACTGGCCACGCTGCAGGACTTCCTGGCGAACTACCGGCTGACCCTGCGAATGAAGTGCGAGGGCCTGG
>NZ_BAAALF010001169.1:0-516 GCF_039528135.1 Kitasatospora nipponensis
GTTCTTGGAAATCGACCATGGTGGTGGCTTCGCCCGCAGTGATCAGGATGATCTGATGGAAATCGGTGCGGTGCACACCGAGCAGCGCTTGCCGGGAGAGTTTGCTGGCCAGATGGGCAATGCTGGTCACTTCGATGCCCAGCGGGGCGCGGTCGGGGTTGTGGAAGCCGTACTCGGCGACGCGCGTGCCTTCGCCCGGATGCTCGGTTTTGACCATGATGCTTTCGGATCCTACCTCGCGGCAGCGGCACCCCCTGGCCGAAGGTGGAGGTGCGACTGGCGGGGACGGCTCCGCCTCCGCATCGGAAGGGACGTGTCATGGGCAACAAGGAACTGGTTCTGCAGGCCGCCGATGAGCTGTTCGGCAAGAAGGACCCTGCCGCGGTGGACCGCTGGGCCGCGGCCGACTACCGCCAGCACAGCTCACTGGCCGCCGACGGCCCTCAGGCCCTGCGCGACCTGGTGGCCGGTCTGCCCGACGGTTTCCGCTACGAGGGCGCCCGGGTGATCGCGGAC
>NZ_BAAALF010001170.1:0-516 GCF_039528135.1 Kitasatospora nipponensis
ACAGGAGGACGGCTGGTTCCCGGGCGGGGTGTTGTTCGTCGATCTGCACGGATACGACCCAGTGCACAAGGTATCGCCGAAGCGGGCCCTCGCCACCTTGCTGCGAGCACTCGGGGTTCCCCCCGACCACATCCCCACGAGGATCGAGGAACGCGCTGCCGTCTACCGTACGGTGCTCGCTGAACGGGCCAAGGACGGGCAACGGATGCTCGTCGTCCTGGACGACGTGCCGGCTGGGGAGAAGATCCATCATCTTCTACCGGGTGACGAGAGCACTGCCACTCTGCTGTCCTCGCGACATGTCCTCGCGGACCTGGACGCACTGACGCTGACGTTGCGGGAGTTGATGCCGGCATCCGGTCGCAAGCTGATGAGCGAGGTACTGAGCCGGGCGCTGCCCAATGACTCGCGCGTCACGGTGGCTCCCGAGGACGCGGACCGGATCGTCGCACTGTGCGGCGGGGTCGTGTCCCGTGGAGTGGTGTAGTGGTCGTGCGCCAACGGTCATGCGGTGGG
>NZ_BAAALF010001171.1:0-516 GCF_039528135.1 Kitasatospora nipponensis
CCATGGCCTACTCCTCTCACCAGCGGAGGTTCTTCCAGGCTCCTCCTGTCACTTCTGGCCGTCAACGGGTTCACCGGAGTGATGGTCACTCAGCCAGGTGCCACGACGAATTACTTGGCTTCGTCTTTCGTATCGATCCGGTCATGGCTGGCGGGGCTAGCGTACAAGGATTGGCGTTGGGTCACGTTTGGCTTTCTCGTGAGTGGAGCGCAGTTTGGACCCTTTCGGGAACGGGCGGGTAGTGCAGGTATTCCAGGTTCACTCTTTCCTTCCCGTGGCGGCATTGGTCTGCTGGACCTCGCAGCGTGGTCCCGGCCGCCGAGGATGCCGACTCACGGCACACCATTCTCCACGAGACCGGGCACTGGCTGCAGTTCAAGCTGCCCGACACTGCTTCCCGGGCGCGCCGAACTGTGAGAACCATCAGTTCGACGCGGCCAGCTCCGAAGGGCTGCGCCTGGACCGAGGGATTCGGCGACGTGGTAGCCGCCCGCACCCTCGGCGACTACCGCTATG
>NZ_BAAALF010001172.1:0-516 GCF_039528135.1 Kitasatospora nipponensis
GACCGCGCCGACGAAATAGAGGACGACGCCGACGGCGGGCGCCACCCCGGGCGGCCCGACCCAGATCCCGGCCACCAGGCCGAGCGCGCCCGCGATCTCGCAGGCGGCCAGCAGCGGCAGCCAACTGAGCGGCACGCCGATCTCGGTGAAACTCGCCACCATCTTCTCGTCGCGCCGCAGCTTGCCCGAGGCCGAAGCCAGCAGGAGCAGCGCGAGCAGGGACGCGGTAACGGCATAGGCGATGAACACGACGGGCCTCCGGACGGACGGATCGCGGACTGATGTCGTGGAGGCTAGCAGATAGTTGATACCTATCAACCATTGAATGCAATTGACGATTTCCGCCCCGGTAGGGTTGACGGCGTGATGGAGGAGCTTCCCGTACTGACCCTGGCCTTCCAAGGCCACTCCGCCGGCGTACGGGTCAGGAAGGCGATGGCGGAGCACGGGCTGAAGCCCGGACACGGGCACGTCCTGATGGGGGTCCAGGACGAGGGGGCAGTCGGCCAGCACTTC
>NZ_BAAALF010001173.1:0-516 GCF_039528135.1 Kitasatospora nipponensis
CGCTTCCGGAGCCGGGTGTGCACCGGGGGGTCGCTGAAGCCCAGGCCACCCGGGTTCTGACCCTCGGTCACGCCGACGTTGCCGATCAGGTTGGCGAAGTCGCTGCTGAAGCCGGTCGGCCGGCCGAGCACCTGCTTGACCTCCTCGTAGCCGGTGACCAGCCAGGCGTTGAAGCCGAACGGCAGCGGCACCCGGCTGATCGGCGCGGCCGCCCGGGTGGTGGCCATCGCCGGGACCGGGTCCAGTCCATCCCGCTTCAGCGGCATCAGGACCGATTCGGGCAGGAATGAGACGTCGGAGAGGTCGAAGCCGTTCCGGGCGGTCCGGGCGAGGTAACGGCGCCCGATCCAACTGGTCGCACGTGAACGGAGTTTGGTCATCAGCACTGGGTGCTCCAATCCGGGCAGGAGGCCGACTGGCCAAGGGGTCGTCGAACAGCCGTGCGCGGCGGCGGGCATCAGCGTATCCAGAGACGGTCGTAAGTATGACAGCCGGATGGCCGTTAGGGGTTCGACA
>NZ_BAAALF010001174.1:0-515 GCF_039528135.1 Kitasatospora nipponensis
CCGGCACCCCGCCGACGCCATCGCGGCCGTCACCTGCCGTCTCAGTCCCTCCGGCGAGGAGGACAGCGAGCACCTGGAGCAGGGCGACGCCCCCGGCAGCCAGGCACCCCCGCCCTCCTGCCCCCTGTCCGGCCGCAACGAGAGCTGAGGGGAGTCACCGTGTCCGTCAAGTTCATCGACTTCCTCTGCGGCGCCGGCGGCTCCAGCACCGGTTTGGTCGAAGCCGGGCTCGAACTCGTCCTGGGGGTCAACCACTGGGGGCTCGCCCTGGAGACCCATGCCGCCAACCACACCAAGGCCGACCACCTGCGCATCGACGTCAGTGCCCTGCCGATGCGCTATCTCCCGAAGGCCGACGTGCTGTGGGCCAGCGTCATCTGCACCGAGATCAGCCCCGCCGGAGGGCGGCCCCGCGAGAACCAGACCTTCGAACTGCCAGACGGCGACGACGAGTTCAAGACCCTGCCCGACGCCGCCTTCGAGAAGACCAGGGTCACGGCGTGGTGCGTCGTGCG
>NZ_BAAALF010001175.1:0-515 GCF_039528135.1 Kitasatospora nipponensis
ATCCGCATCGCCGGATGCGGCGTCGAGGTCGACGTGGCCTTGCCGTCGGGGGTGTCGACGGAGGAGGTGCAGAAGCGCCGCCGCAAGCTGGCGGAGAACCTGTCCCGGCACGAGCACGAGGTGTTCATCAGCATTCCGCAGGCCGCGCGGACGGTGCGGTTGTGGATCGCCGACTCGGGTGCGCTGGACGAGCCGATCGGCCCGTCCCCGCTGGTCACCGACGCGGACATGAGTGCCGACCTGTACACCGGCCGCGCCCCCTGGGGCCAGGACTTGCGCGGGGACGCCGCCCTGTTGAGCCTGCTTCAGCGGCACCTGCTGATCACGGGCCTGTCGAACCAGGGCAAGACCGCCTCGCTGCGGGCCCTGGCGCTGTGGCTGGCGCTGGACACGTCGGTGGAGTTCCGGCTCGCCGACCTCAAGAGCGTGGGTGACTGGCGCGTCTTCGACGGCCTGGCGACCCTCCTGGTCCAGGGCCCCACCCATGTGCACGTGAGCGGGGGAACTCACATGCT
>NZ_BAAALF010001176.1:0-514 GCF_039528135.1 Kitasatospora nipponensis
GGTCGTCGCCGCCCGAGGACTTCCGGGCTTTGCTGAACGCAGCGTTGAAGGCCGCGACCTGTCTGGTGGTGGAGATCTGCGGCTCCAGCTGCCGCACCCACGTCCGTGCCCTGGCCGCGTCCTCGAACTTGAGGAACAGCAGGGTCATCTGGTCCTTCTTGAAACCGGCGATCACGTCGCCCTGGATGTCTTCGCTCTCACGCAGTTTCAGCTCAGTCGGCATGATGCCTCCCGTGGTCATGTGGTTACACAGAGCATCGGTGACGCTACGGTATGCATGCGAACGGCAACAGGGCCGGCGGCCGGAATGACTCGACCGGACGAATAGTCAGACCGGCTCACCCGGCTGCCCGCCCCGGAGTGACAGTCAGTCGTGCGCGACTCAACACTGAGTGACGGTGCGTCCGCCGTGCCGATGTCCCCGGTTCACCCAGTCCCAGCTTCGCTAGGAGTCCCATGTCCCGCAGGAATCCGCCCGTCCCCCGGCGGCTGTTCGCGGCCGCGGTGGCGGTGC
>NZ_BAAALF010001177.1:0-514 GCF_039528135.1 Kitasatospora nipponensis
CTCGGCGTTGGCTCAGGCCGGGTTGTCGGCGTGGGTCAGGGTCTCCCAGGCGGTGAAGAGATTGTTGGTGCCGGCCGGGCGTGGCTGCTCGGTGAGCAGCCGGGTGTTGGTCATGCCGTAGCCGAGGCGGGTGGCCAGGGCGTTGTAGCCGACCTCGGTGACCGGGCCGAGGGACTGGTTCAGGGTGCCGCCGCAGAGCCAGGACGGGACGGCGGTGCCGAGTTGGTACTTGGACTGGAAGCCCAGGGCGTGCCGGAGGCGGTCGGCGCGAGCGGCCGGGCCTTCACCCAGGGCGGTTCCGGTCTCGGCCAGGGTGGCCAGGGCCGTGGCGGTGCGGCCGGTGCGGGCGGTATGCCCGGGGCCGGCGGCAGCGGCGGGAAGAAGAAGGACAAGGGCAACCGTCCCGACTACCTGGTCGAGGACGAGGACACCTGGCGTTCCGGCGGCCGGGCCAACCCGCCGGTGATCGAGTAGCGGGTGGTCCGGTCCGAGTGACGGCCCGGCCATGGGGGAG
>NZ_BAAALF010001178.1:0-513 GCF_039528135.1 Kitasatospora nipponensis
TGCCCAGGTTGTGGGGGCGGAGGCCGGCGGGCTCGGGGGTGAGGGGCGCGCAGTAGAGGGCCGCGACCAGGCAGCCGGTAGAGGCATAGAGGTGTGCGCTGGCGCGGATCGCGTCCAGGGCCACAGTGGTGTGCATCAGGTGGATGGGGCGTCCCGAGGTCAGCGTCGTGGTCATGGCGTTGCCGCTCAGCAGCCAGCCGTTGGGCGTCTCGTGTGCAAGGTGGTGGCGCCAGTCGGCTTCGGTCTCGGCGAGTCCGGATGGGCCGGGTCGGGTTGTGCTGCTGGTGTGGGCGTTGTCCCACTCGCTGTGCATGGACGACCTCCTACTGATGGGGGTTGAGGAGCTGGCTGGCATAGATGAGGGCCCCGCGGTTGGTTGCGCCGTTGAGTCGGGCCTGTTCGCTTCGGATGACCAGGTCGAAGGCGACGGGGTGGAGCCATACGGGGATGACGATGCGCAGCTGGGAGGGATCGGGCCACCACCGGCTGAGGGGAAGCCGGTAGCGGTCAAGG
>NZ_BAAALF010001179.1:0-513 GCF_039528135.1 Kitasatospora nipponensis
CCCGCCCGGGCCGCGTCCAGCGCGGCCCAGGTGGGGGCCGGGCCGCCGCCGACCACCAGGACGTCCGTACTCAGCTCCTGCACGACTCTCTCCTCAACTGTTGAGCGGGGCCCGCCAGGCGGTGAAGCGGCGCTCCAGCCGGACCAGCAGCTGGTTGAACACCACCCCGATGACCGAGATCGTGACGATGCCCGCGTACATCTGCGGGATCGCGAAGTTGTACTGCGAAGCGTTGATCAGATAGCCCAGACCGGCCTTCGCGCCGACCATCTCGGCCGCCACCAGCACCAGGATCGACACCGCCCCCGCCAGCCGGATGCCGGTGAACACCACCGGCACCGAGGCAGGCAGGATCACCTTCTGGAACAGCTTCACCGGCGACAGGTCCAGCGAACGGGCCAGTCGCAGCAGGGTCGGGTCGACGCTGCGCACCGCGCTGATGGTGTTCAGCAGGATCGGCCACAGGCAGGCGTACAGCACGATCGAGATCTTCGAGGTCTCGCCGATCCCGAG
>NZ_BAAALF010001180.1:0-513 GCF_039528135.1 Kitasatospora nipponensis
CGAACTCCTGGAGCCCACCGACTGGTTCACCGCTCTCGCGGACGTCTTCGGCCTCACCCTCGCCGACCTCGGCCGGGCCGACCGCGACCGCCTCTGGCGCAAGGTGCACACGGCTCACCTGAGCTGGGTCGCGGCCCGGAGCCGCGAAGCTGCGCAGGTCACTGCGCCAGAGCGCGCCTGATCCCGCGGCGCACGAAGGCGCGGGCACGCATCGCTCGGCGGACACGTCGCAGACGGCCGATCGGCTCGGGATCTGCATAGCGGCGGTCGCGGATGTCACGGACCACGTCCGCGGGCGCACCGAGTTCCAGCAGTTCCGCCAGGGCCTCGCCCTTCGTGATCAGCCGCCCGTCGCGCAGCGTGACGGTGGCGCGGGCCAGGACCAGCAGGCCCAGGTCCACCCAGATGTCCCGCATCCAGAGCCAGGGTTTGCCCGTGGCCGGAAGCCAGAACTCCGCCAAGTCGCGCCGGATGAACTCCTCCAGCTGCCCGCGGGCGAGCGGCGGAAGCAGT
>NZ_BAAALF010001181.1:0-513 GCF_039528135.1 Kitasatospora nipponensis
CCTAAGCCCGCTTGCCCTCCCCCTTCCCGCTGCGAGGGCCCCGAACCGTACGACCTGCCGCTCTGGCGCAGCCTGGCGGTCGAGGTCTGCGACGCCCCGACGACCGGCGAGCACGGGCCCGGCGTGGCCACCGTGCACTTCGAGATCCCGCTCGGACCGGCCCGGGCAGGCGTCCGGCTGCCCGGAGAACTGGCAGGCATCCAGGCGTAGATGAATATGGTTATCGTCGCTAGTCTTTGCTCCGCCGCCCGGCCGGACCGACCGGGCCGGTCACCGAGTGCTGCCACGAGCAGCTCGCGCAGCAGAGGCGGACCTGACGCATGGGGACGAAACAGGCAACGGCACCGAGGGAGCGCATCCCCGAGCCACTGACCGAACAGACCGGGCCGTCCGGCGGCACGCTCGCGGCCCTCCCGCGGTCCTTGGGCATGGTGTTGCTGGTGAACTTGGTGCGCTGCTCCGGGTGGCCGGGCGGCCAGATGGGGTAGGTGCCCGTGGGGTACTCGTCGGTCG
>NZ_BAAALF010001182.1:0-513 GCF_039528135.1 Kitasatospora nipponensis
GAACTTCCACCCGCCCCCCCTCCCCGGCCTGCTACTGGTGCTGCTCTGCCTCGGGTACGCCCTGGGCGCCGCCGTCGGCTGGGGGTCGCCGGAACTCGCACTGTTCATGGGCGACTTCGGGCTGGCCGGGGCGGCGCTGGCCGCTGCGATCTCCTGTCTGCTGCACGCCTGCGCGGCCGATGGCCCGGCCCGGCCCGCCTGGCTGCTGTTCGGCCTGTCCTCCTCGATGGTGCCGATCGGCAACGGCACCTGGGGCTGGTACGAGGTGGCGCTCGGCACCACGCTGCCGGAGGGTTCGCCCGCCGAGTACGCCTTCCTGCTGTTCGCCCCGCTCGCCATCATCGGCCTGACCGTGCTGGCCCAGCGGCCCCGGACGGCGGCCGGCTGGCTCTGCCTGCTGCTGGACGGCTGGCTGGTGGACGGCTCGCTGTTCACCCTCAGCTGGCGCCTGGGGCTCGGCCGGGTCGGGGCGGGCGAGGGCGAGGACCCACTCCGGCTGGCGCTCAACCTGGC
>NZ_BAAALF010001183.1:0-513 GCF_039528135.1 Kitasatospora nipponensis
GGCCGCTGACTAGGGTCGAGTCATGACGAATCGGGGTCGGCTCGAACAGGCCAATGACAATGCGGCAGCCTTCTGGCTGGCCCAGGCGCGGGTGCACGGCTGGGAGTTCACCAGCCGCCCCGGCTTCACGGCGGTCCGATGTGCGCGGGACCCCGCCGACACCCACCGGGTGGTGCTCACCCGCCCGTACGGGCCGGACGGGATCGAACCGCTGCTCGCCGAGCTGGCCGAGCTGCGCAAGGAGTGGAACACCGAGCACCTCATCCTGGAGGACCCGTACAGCGGGCTCGACCTGACCGGTGAGGGGCGGGAGTCCGGGCTCGGCATGGCGGTGATGGTCCGCGAACCGGACGCGCCGTCGATCGCGGAGCTGCCGCCGTCGCTGCGGCTGGCCGGGACGCCGGAGGCGGCCTCGGTGGAGGGACCCACGGTCGGCGGAGTCTCGGCGGAGGGGGTCTCGGTCGCGGAGGTACCCGGAGCCGACGAACTGGCCGACCTGGAGCGGGTCGTGGT
>NZ_BAAALF010001184.1:0-513 GCF_039528135.1 Kitasatospora nipponensis
ACCCGGCGGACGTCATCGTCACCACCGGCTCCTCGGGCGGGTTCCTGTTGGCGTTCCTCGCCGCGTTCGAGGTGGGCGACCGGGTGGCGATGGCCCGTCCCGGCTATCCGGCGTACCGCAACCTGCTGAACGCGCTGGGCTGCGAGGTCGTCGAGTTCGCCACGGACGAGAGCACGCGGTTCCAGCCGGCGCCGGAGATCCTCGCCGGGCTCGGCGACATCAGGGGCCTCGTCGTGGCGAGCCCGAGCAACCCGACGGGCACGATCGTGGCGCCCGGCGAGCTGGCGACGCTGACCGAGTGGTGCACCGCGCGGGGGGTGCGGCGGGTCGGCGACGAGATCTACCACGGCATTTCCTACGAGCGCGACGTCGCGTGCGGGTGGCAGACGTCCCGTGAGGCACTGGTGCTCGGGTCGTTCTCGAAGTACTTCGCGATGACGGGCTGGCGGCTCGGGTGGATGCTCGCGCCGCAGGCGCTGCACCGCAGCGTCGACGTGCTGACCGGCAACTTCA
>NZ_BAAALF010001185.1:0-512 GCF_039528135.1 Kitasatospora nipponensis
GGGTTGTTCGAGGCTCAGGTGGCGCGGACGCCGGATGCGGTGGCGGTGGTGTCCGGTGGGGTGGCGGTGTCCTACGGGGAGTTGGAGGTTCGGGCGAATCGCCTGGCGCGGTTGTTGCTGGGGCGTGGTGTGGGTGCGGGGCGGCGGGTGGCGTTGGTGCTGCCGCGTTCGGTTGATCTGGTGGTGGCGTTGCTCGCGGTGTTGAAGTCGGGTGCGGCGTACGTGCCGGTGGATCCGGAGTACCCGGTGGAGCGGATCGCGTATGTGGTGGAGGACGCGTCTCCGGTGGTGGTGCTGGCTCTGGCGGGTACTGCTGGGCGTGTGCCGGAGGGGGGTGTGGAGCGGCTGGTGTTGGACTCGCCGGAGGTGGTGGAGGAGTTGGCTGCTCTGTCGGGTGATGTGGTGGTGGATGGGGAGCGTGGTGGCGCGTTGCCGGCGGGTCTGCCGGCGTATGTGTTGCATACGTCGGGTTCGACGGGGCGTCCCAAGGGTGTGGTGGTGTCGCACGGGAG
>NZ_BAAALF010001186.1:0-512 GCF_039528135.1 Kitasatospora nipponensis
GTGTACCGGCGGGTCGCTTCACGGATCTCCGTGCGTGCGGCGACCGGGAGGGGTCGCGTCGCCCAGTACAGATTGACGAGACTCGCACCTTCATTGCTGACCTCGTCGGTGGCTCTGTTCAGGCTCGCTCCGGCGGAGACGATCGAGAGGGCCAGGATGAAAGCGAACAGTGTCCTGTTGAGGGTCGAGAAATGTTCGATACCGTCCTTTAGAACGGACCCTTCGCGCCAGCGCTGCGGAATGTACCGCACCATGACGACCAGGATGAAGACCGACGAAATGACACAGGCCATGACGATGGCAACGGCGGATAAGCTCATACGTCCATCTAACCCGACGGGGCGCGCAGGTCGAAACGTACAATCGCGTATCCACCCCATTGAGTGCATTCAGCTGACCGAAGTTCACCGGCATGGGTTGGAGGGCTCCGGGTAGACGCGTGCCACACCTGCTCGCGCCAACGGAGGAGTCCGACGATGCACGAGGTAATCGCTCACGGAGTGCCGGCCGCA
>NZ_BAAALF010001187.1:0-512 GCF_039528135.1 Kitasatospora nipponensis
CGACCCCCCCTGCCCCAGCCCGCCCCGGAAGGTCTGGAACAGCCGCCCGTCCGGGGCCGTGCCGTACTTCTCGATGTGCTCGCGGAGCAGCTGCACCAGCACGGGAGGGATCGGGACCGGCCGAGTGGCCTTGTCGGCCCGGTGCTTGAGACTCCGGGGATCGTGGGAGGTCCCGCTGTCGGTCCAGGCCGACCCGACCCGAGGGCTGCTGCCGTTCAGGTTCAGCTTGCCCCAGCCCTCCTCAGGCAGGACGCACCGGTTCTTCCGCAGGTGGACTACCTCGGCCGGTCGCATCCCGGCGTAGTAGAGGCAGGCGAAGAACGCCACCATCCGGGGCCCGCGCCGACCCTGACGACCGATCTCGGCGAGAGACGCGGTGATCTGTTCAGGGCTGAGCACGTACTCGGGATCGACCTCTTCTTCGATCTTCGGCGGGTGCCACTGGAGCAGGGGGATCGGATTGACCGTCAGCAGTTTCTCTTTCACGGCCCGGCCCAGGACGTGGTGCAGGA
>NZ_BAAALF010001188.1:0-512 GCF_039528135.1 Kitasatospora nipponensis
CGGTGGAGGAGATCCGCCGGATCCAGGGCGAGCACGGGGCAGACGCCTTCGGCCTGCTCGGCGGGGCCAGCCTGTTCTCCGAAAAGACCTACCTGGTGGGCAAGTCCGGCCGGGTCGCGCTGAAGACCCGGCACGTGGACTACAACGGCCGGCTCTGCATGGTGAGCGCCGCCGGGGCCAACAAGCTGGCGTTCGGGATCGACCGGGCGGGCAACCCGTTCTCCGACATCCTGCGGACCGACTGCCTGCTGATCGCCGGGTCCAACGTCGGCGAGTGCTTCCCGGTGATGACCCAGTACGTCTGGGGCGCCCGGGACCGGGGCGCCAAGCTGATCGTGGTGGACCCCCGGGAGACCGCGATCGCCCGCACCGCCGACGTGCACGTGGCGCTCAAGTCCGGTACCGACGCGGCCTTCTTCAACGCGGTGCTGAACGTGGTGATCGAGGACGGCCTGGTGGACGAGGAGTTCGTCGCCGCGCACACCACCGGCTGGGACGAGCTGAAGCAGGCC
>NZ_BAAALF010001189.1:0-511 GCF_039528135.1 Kitasatospora nipponensis
CTGTCCCGCGCACCCGACACGAAATCCCACCGCCCGTTGAGGACCACCCCGCCGTCCACCGGCGTGGCCACCCCCGACGGGTTCACCCCGCCGCAGATCCGCACACTCGGATCCGCGAAGATCTCGTCCTGCACCTCATCGGGAAACAGCCCCGCCAGCCACGACCCCATCGTGTACGTGCTGATCGTCCACCCGACCGCGCCGTCCCCGCGCGCCAGCTCCGCGATCACCGCCGACAACGTCCGCACATCCGACTCCGCGCCGCCGTAACGCACCGGCACCCGCATCTTCATGATCCCGGCACGGGTGACCGCCCGCAGCACCTCCTCATGGAGAACCCGGTTCTCCTCCTGCCACGGAACATGCTTGCGGATCACCTCCACCAGATCCGACGCCCGGCCGACAAGCTCAGCCTGCGATGCCGCCTCATTGATCGCCATCAGTTCTCCTCAATACGATGACAGGGACAGAGAAGTGAAACCTCCGCCACACACGGCGGACTCCGCACGGG
>NZ_BAAALF010001190.1:0-511 GCF_039528135.1 Kitasatospora nipponensis
CGCAGCAAGGCCCGGATCCGCCAACTGTGCGCGGCAGCAGGCACGGTGTTCCTGGTCAGCCACAACAGCAACACGATCCGCACCACCTGCGAGCGGACCCTCTGGATGGAGTCCGGCGAACTCGTCATGGACGGCCCGACCGACGAGGTGGTCAACAGGTACGAACGCGGCCGGCTCCCCTGACCGATCGCCGCCCATTGTGGAAGTCCTCGCGCAGCGAGCGTCCGAGCTCGGAGACGTTCTGCGCTTGGACAGCGGACAGCCGTCGCATCTCCCACAGCAGAGCTGCGGCGTCCACGGCCTCCGGGGAGGGAGGGGGCGGCTCCTCGCGCAGGAAGACGCCCGTCAGCGCGGCCAGTTCGCGGGCGTCGATCCCCAACAGGGCGGCGAAGTCCGTCACCAGACGTGGGGTCAGTTCCTGGCGACCGGAGCCGATCACGCCGTAGGTCGCTGCCGACAGGTAGGTGGGCGTCACAGACCCAAGCACCTTCGCCATGCCCATCCAGTTCAG
>NZ_BAAALF010001191.1:0-510 GCF_039528135.1 Kitasatospora nipponensis
GGCGGCCGATCGGCCGGGGCTGAGAGTAGACGTTCTTTTGTACGCGTTCAAGCACACCCTGACGGCCGGATCGCGGTTGCTGTCCGGGGTGACCGGCTGTCGCATTGGTCTCAAGGGCCGGAACGGCTGCACGCAATCGGGCGGCGGGGCTGCCCGGGCGGCGGTGGGCGCGATAAGCTTGGGTCTGTCTGGTCTAGACCACAGCGCGACTCAGAACGGTGGAGCCATGGAAATCGTCATCGTCCCCGATGCCGCAGCCGGCGGCGAGCTCATCGCCTCGGCGATGGCCGAGCTGGTGACGCGCAAGCCCGATGCGCTGCTCGGGGTGGCCACCGGCTCCACGCCGCTGCCGATCTACCAGGCACTGGCGGCCAAGGTGCGGGGCGGGGCGCTCGACGTCTCGCGGGCCCGGGTCTGCCAGTTGGACGAGTACGTCGGCCTGCCGACCGGGCACCCGGAGTCGTACCGCTCGGTGGTGCTGCGCGAGGTGATCGAGCCGCTCGGGCTGAC
>NZ_BAAALF010001192.1:0-247 GCF_039528135.1 Kitasatospora nipponensis
CCACCGACCTCTACGCGCTGAACATCCTGCAATTGACCGGCCCGATGACCCCCGGCGAGCTCGGCGCCCGCACCGGCCTCACCACCGGGCCGACCACCCGCCTCATCGATCGCCTCGAACAGGCCGGCTACGTGCGCCGGGCCCCGGACCCCGGAGACCGCCGCAAGTTGATCGTCGAACCGATCGGCAAGCCCGCCGACCTCGACCGGGTCATGGCCCCGGCCCGGCAGCGGATCGGGGAGGTTCC
>NZ_BAAALF010001192.1:257-510 GCF_039528135.1 Kitasatospora nipponensis
CCCTCCCCCCCGCCCCCCACGCCTACCAGGAACCCGCCGAGCAGCTGCGCACCCACAACGCCGACTGAAGCGCCGCCGCGGATCACGGAGACCTACAGGTCAGGTCAGGTCATGTAGGTTCTCAGCCGCGATGTCATCCGACGAGGTCCTGACCTGGACGTCTTCGGTCTGTCTCACGCCGTGTCAGGCGAGCCCAGTCTCAGATCCGTGTCGGTGTCTGTGCCGATGGTGCAGCGTGCCTCGGTGGCCATGT
>NZ_BAAALF010001193.1:0-509 GCF_039528135.1 Kitasatospora nipponensis
GGGAGCAGGTGGTGCCGCTGGGGAGGGGGAGGGTGCCGCCGGGGCGCGCGGGGGGGTCCATGCCGTTCTCCCTTCTTGCTGGTCGGGAAGGTGGGTTCAGGTGCCGCAGGGGTCGGCGGCGTTGATCAGCTGCCAGCCGTCGGAGTTGGTCCAGCGGTCGTGCTGGTTGCGCAGGCGCTCGGCGTGCCGGCTAGGCAGGGTCGCGGTGAGCGTGTGGACTTCGGGGCCGACGACTGCGCGCAGGGGCTCGAACTCGCGGTCGAGCTGATCGGTGCCATCGGCGGGCGGTGTGCTGGTGATCTCGTGGAGCATGCCGGTCAGGACGGTGTACGCGGAGTCCTTGAGGACGGTGCGGGCGGCCCGGACGGAGTGCCGAGGCTGGCCGTCGAGGACCTTCTCCAGCGACTTGAGGGTGTAGTCGAGCGGGAAGGAGCGGTCGATCCACAGCTGGGCGGCGGTGCTGGCCTCGCCGATGCGCGGATCCAGGTAGGGGGAGTCCACCCGGCCCA
>NZ_BAAALF010001194.1:0-509 GCF_039528135.1 Kitasatospora nipponensis
CACGGGCCTGGGCGCCGAACCGGGAACCGGCCTGCGGGAGCAGGTCGGCCAGGACCGGGGTGGCGGCGGCGGGCGTGGCGATGGCCATGGGCGGGTCTCCTGACGACTCGTTGGGTGATCACTTGTGAACCTATGTCGTCGCCCGGGCCGGTGAGGGCGTCGGATCCGGCCAAGGGCCGCTGCCCTGGCTTGTCGTGTTCGGCGCATTTCGGCCAGCTGGAGTGAGGAAGCGATCACTTTCCGTCAGATGACCGTCCGGATGGCGGTCTACCGGCCCCGGATATTGGCATGCCCACCGTTTGTACCGAATAGTGGACGGTCCCTCCCGCTATCCGTACAAGGTCTGGACCTGCCTGATGTCCTCCCCCACCCCCCAGCCGACGCTGGAGCCCACCGAGCGGTCGGCCACCGCCGCGCCGAGCGGCCTCACCCACGGCCTGAAGCAGCGTCACCTGTCGATGATCGCGCTCGGCGGCGTGATCGGTGCCGGGCTGTTCGTCGGCTCCGGG
>NZ_BAAALF010001195.1:0-509 GCF_039528135.1 Kitasatospora nipponensis
ATCCTGACGTACCGTCCGGAACCGGTGACGTCGATCGTCTCCAGGCCGCCGGTGCCGTTGCTGGTGCTGTGGATCGTGGTCCAGTTGGTGCCGTCGGCCGAGGTCTGGAGCTGGTACGACTTCCCGTACGCGGCCTCCCAGTTGAGCACGACCCGGTTGACCGAGGTGCCGGCTCCGAGGTCGACCTGGATCCACTGGTTGTCCACGCCCTCGACGCTGGCCCAGCGGGTGGTGCCGCTGCCGTCGACGGGCTTGGCACCGCCGTAGGTGCTGGTCTCGGAGGAGGAGACGGTGACCGGCCGGTTGAGCGCGAGGTTGCCCGGGGCGGCGTTGGCGGGGCTCAGGGCGAGCAGGCTGGTGAGCAGCGCTCCGGCTGCCGTGGCCGCGCAGAGCGCGACCGAAGTCTTGCTTCTGGTAAGGGACATGGCGGGAGCATGTTGGCTCGGGAGGGTGGGGGTCAACAGGTAGGTTAGTAAAGTTTCCTAATGGAGACCGGTGTTCAGCGGGCT
>NZ_BAAALF010001196.1:0-509 GCF_039528135.1 Kitasatospora nipponensis
CCGTTCAGCGCGTACGTGATCGCGCCGTTGGCGTGCGTGCCAAGGCCCTTGGGGTAAGCCGTGCCGTTGAGCGTGATCGGCTTGGAGTCGACGCTCCGGTCCTTCTGGACCGTGCCGAAGTCGCTCCGGGCGCTGCTCCAGGTGAGATCGCTCAGGTCGACAGTCTGCTCGTTCCCGCCGGCGGTGCCGACGGTCGCGGTCACGGACGCACCGACGGCCACCGGAACGGTCACGTAGGACACCGTCTTGCCGTACAGCGTCTTGGTCTGCGGCGTCTGCGCGACCCCGTTCACGGTGATCGTGGCGGGGGTGCCGTAGAACTCGGCCTCCCAACTCACGGTGCCACCCGAGTTGTTGGTCAACGTGGAGGCCGTCGTGCCGGTGTGCTTCAGCTTCAGGTCGTTGTCGCCGACCTTGAGGTGGTCGAGCTCGACCCACGGCGTCTCGGAGGTCAGCCGCGAGATGGTGGACACCTTGTGGTGCGGGGCGTCCGGCTGCACGCCCATCAT
>NZ_BAAALF010001197.1:0-509 GCF_039528135.1 Kitasatospora nipponensis
CCTCGTACTCCAAGGGGAGTTCCGCCATGCCTTCTCGCGCGTCCAAGCTCGTCCGGATCGCTCTCGCCGCCTCCATCGCCGCCTCCGGCGCGATCGCCACCACCGCGTTCACCACCACCGTCGCCCAGGCCGCGACCTCCACGGTGGACGGGCAGATCACCCGCAGCGAGATCATCGCCCGGGCGGACTACTGGTACCAGATCGGGGCGCCCATCACCTACACCACGACCGGTGAGACCTACCCCGACTCCTCGGGTCGGGGCTACCGCAAGGACTGCTCCGGCTACGTCTCGATGGCCTGGCACCTGAGCGACAGCCTGGACACCACCCGCCTGCCCAACGTTGCTACCGAGATCCCCCGCAGCCAGCTCAAGCCCGGCGACATCCTCAACAGCCTCGTCGACCACGTCATCCTCTTCGACAAGTGGGACGACGCCGCGCACACCACGTTCTCCTACTACTCCTTCGGCTCCAACCCGGTGAAGCACAAGACCGGCATCTCCATCAAC
>NZ_BAAALF010001198.1:0-509 GCF_039528135.1 Kitasatospora nipponensis
AGCACCAGCCCACCGAGCAGACCGCAGACGGCGATCGCCCGGTCCTCCTGGCGCGGACTGAGATCGAAGGGGAGCACGCCCCATCTCACCACCCCGCCGGCGTTCCCGGCGCGGGCCGTGCGGAGGAGGGCCCTACATCGAAAGATGCACGGCCGGGTCGGCCGCCACGACGACGCCCCGGCCGGCCGGTTGCGGAAGCCTGGAGACCGTCACCGAGCCGGAGGGAATCCCATGATCGTCACACTCATCGTCGCCGGTGAGGACGGCTTCTGGGTCGTCCTCGCCCTCGCCCTGGCCGCCCGCTACCTGCTCGGGTGGCGCACCGTCAGCACCGTCCTGCTGCTCGGCCTGCCACTGATCGACCTGGTCATCCTCGTCCTCACCGTCCTCGACCTCCGGCACGGCACGGTGGCGAGCTGGACGCACGGCCTGGCCGCTTCGTACGTCGGCTTCTCCGTCGCGTACGGGCACTACCTGGTCGGCTGGGCCGACGCGCACGTCCAGCACCG
>NZ_BAAALF010001199.1:0-508 GCF_039528135.1 Kitasatospora nipponensis
ACCTCGTCCCAGTAGTGCACCTGCCCCGGCGCGATCACGCACAGGTGCGGCGGGTCGAGCGGCCAGTGCGCCAGGTCGACCACGTGGGTGCCGCGCCCGCCCGTGACGTGCACGATCTCGTAGAAGGTGTGCCGGTGCGGAAAACCGGCCCGGGACAGCTCCCCGATGGTGTCGAACGAGCCGATGGCGAACGGCAGTACCTGCGGCTCGGGCACCATCAGCCCGTGGACGGGGAAGTCGATGCTCATCGCAGCAGTCTGCGGCCGCCACCGCAACAGGTCCAGACCACGTCTGCCAGGAGGCTCAGGCGCCCCGACGGATCGTCACCACCGCCGTCCGGCCGTCCACCCGGAGCAGCTCCTCGCCGGGAGTCTCCAGCAGCACGGCGTCGAAGCAGCCCAACCGGACCTCGGAGCCGTCGAGTTCGGCGGTGCCTGCCAGGCAGACCAGCAGGACCACCGCGTCCGGCGGGACGGTGCCGTCGCGCTGCCCCTCCGCCACCTCGAGC
>NZ_BAAALF010001200.1:0-217 GCF_039528135.1 Kitasatospora nipponensis
CTCCGCACGCCGGGCGACCGCCGCTTCCCAGTTGTCGACCGTCGCGGTCTGCGCGAAGGGCGCCATCAGCTCGACCCGCCGCTTGCCCAGGTTCTCGTAGCTGGCCTCCCGGGGGGCCTCGGCGTCCCACCACGATCCCACCAGGAGTTTGCCGAGCTCGCGGTCGACGAACAGCCCCATCCCGCGAAAGCCCGGCTGCGCCGACAGCAGTTTGCGG
>NZ_BAAALF010001200.1:275-508 GCF_039528135.1 Kitasatospora nipponensis
TCGACCTTGGCCGGATCACCCGTTACATAGATGCTGCGCACGTACATGGCGCCCTCTCCTGCCTTCCCGTGGCCCCGTGCGGGCTCATGTCCCCCACCCCATGCGATGGCCGGAGTGGAAGGGGGGCAACGTGGCAGGGGCATTCAGGTGAAGAGGCGGGCCGTCGCTTCGTCATGCCCGCGCTGGACGGATGGTGGATATGAGGTGGAGGTGTCTGCGACGGTCAGCCGATG
>NZ_BAAALF010001201.1:0-507 GCF_039528135.1 Kitasatospora nipponensis
GCCCGGGAGCGGAGGCACGATCCCGGTGGTCGGCTGACGCGGTGCGGTACCTGGGTGCAAGATGGCGAGGGGCAGCGGCATGACGGAGGACCAGCGGTGACCATAGTGATGACAGTGCTCGGCATCGGGCTCTTCTTCGGCGGGCTGCTCGTCTCGATCGCGTGGCACGAGCTCGGACACCTCTCGACGGCCAAGCTCTTCGGCATCCGGGTGCCGCAGTACATGGTCGGCTTCGGCCCGACCCTGTGGTCGCGCCGCCGCGGCGAGACCGAGTACGGCTTCAAGGCCATCCCGCTGGGCGGCTACATCCGGATGATCGGGATGTTCCCGCCGGGCGCCGACGGCCGGATCACCAAGCGCAGCAGCTCGCCGTGGCGTTCGATGATCGAGGACGCCCGCGAGGCCTCCTACGAGGAGCTGCAGCCCGGCGACGAGGACCGGCTCTTCTACACCCGCGCGCCGTGGAAGCGCGTCATCGTGATGTTCGCCGGGCCCTTCATGAACCTG
>NZ_BAAALF010001202.1:0-507 GCF_039528135.1 Kitasatospora nipponensis
GCAGGCCGAGTACATCGCCGACATCGTCCGGGCCGGTGCGCTCACCCCGGAGCAGGCCAAACTGAAGTCCGACCAGGACATGGCCCGCTACCTCCCGGAGGGCTTCCTGACCCCGGGTCACGCCTTCTACGCGATGGAGGCCGGCGGCGAGCTGATCGGCACCGGCTGGGTCAACCACGGCTTCCTGCCGGGCGTCACCTTCGGCTTCTCCCTGCTGGTGCACGAGGAGCACCGCGGCAAGGGCTACGGCCGGGCCGCGATGACCGTCGGCGAGTGGGCCACCCGGCAGGGCGGCGACGAGGCGATGATGTTCAACGTCTTCGGCGGCAACGAGGTCGCGATGAACCTGTACGACAGCACCGGCTTCGCCGTCCTGGACGAGTTCCGCTTCCTCGAGCTCCCTTAGACCGACCGGATCGGTACGATGCCCCGCAGGCACGACAGCCGGGGGAGGCGACAGTGACGGCGGACGAGTCGGCAACGGCCAACGGCCTCGGGGGGCGGGAC
>NZ_BAAALF010001203.1:0-507 GCF_039528135.1 Kitasatospora nipponensis
AGGTTGGCGCCGGGGGTGGCGTTGCCGCGGGGGGCGATGGTGGCGTTCCAGGACAGGCTGCTGACGGTGACGTTCTTGCCGCTCTGGGTCCAGTCGCCGTTCCAGCCGCTGCCGGAGAGGGCCTGGTTGCCGGTGTAGGCGTAGGTCAGGGTCCAGCCGTTGAGAGCAGCGGTCCCGACGTTGTTGATCTTCACGTTGGCGGTGAAACCGCTACCCCAGTCGTTCGTGGAGTAGTCGACGGTACAGGCGACGGCGGCGGCCGAGGACGAGCCGGCGATCGGTCCGACCAGTGCGGCCGTGGCGGCCAGCGCGGCCCCGAGGGCGAGCGCGGTGTGGCGCAGGGACATGTCCCGCTCCTAGCAACTGACGACATATGGGCGCGCTCCCACAGGCCCGACCAGAAAGATAGTCAGCCGAACCGTAGTTGCCAACTGCCCCGGCTGCGCAATCTCTTGACAGCCACTCAGTCCCTCCCGATATTTGGGAGCGCTCCCACAGGTGCGAGTG
>NZ_BAAALF010001204.1:0-507 GCF_039528135.1 Kitasatospora nipponensis
CGGCCGGGCCCGAAGGGGCGCCCGCCCCCGTTCCCCTGCGCCACCCGTCCCCCCGACACCGCAGATCGCTGTTCGGCATTATCGCCGAACAACCTCCGGTTGTTCAGGCTTCAGCAGGACCGGCCCGGACGAACAACGTCGATGAACCGACGAGCCTGCGACGTTCATCTCCACTGCTCACCCCGGCACTTGGAGACTTCGATGCCCCTGCTGACCCTCACCCCCCGCGTGCTCGGCAACCTGCAGCGCGTGCTGCTGGTGGCCCTGCTCGCCCCCGTCCTCGCGGTCATGGTGCTCGCCACCGTGCCCGCGCTCGCCGTGCTGCCGTTCCTCCCGGACGGCGACCGACGGACCGTCAGCCTCCTGAAGACCCACGCGACCACGGCGGCCGTCCTGCTGCGCGGCAGCCGGCCGGGCAACTGAACGTCGCCGTGACGCCGGATCAGCTCTCCTCGACCGCCAGCCACGCACCGAGCTTCTCCGGGTTGCGGACCGCCCAGATCCGGG
>NZ_BAAALF010001205.1:0-507 GCF_039528135.1 Kitasatospora nipponensis
ATGGCAAACACTATAGCCGAGGTTGTTAAAAGTTATACAATTAGACCAACTGCAGAACCTACAGACCGAAGCGCCGTCCGAGGTCGCCGAGATTCCCCAGACCGGGGACGTTCACGTTCGGCAACTGGCTCTGGCCGTGGCCCTGCTGCGGCGGTACGCCGTAGCCGCCGCCGGGGACGCCGGCCTCCTGGTGCACGACGCCGACCGAGCGCTCGGCCATCAGGGTCTCGCTGGACTGGATCAGCACCGTACCGGCCCCGATGACCTCGAACTGTTGCCCCCCGCCGGAGGCCCCGCCGAGACCGGTCAGCTGGCGGAGCCCGCCGAGCACGCCGTGCATGTAGCCGTGGTCGTAGTGGTGGCAGGGTGCGGGGCAGTCGGCCCAGCCGACCAGGGCCTGCGGGTCGACCCGGATCGGCGGCTCGACGAAGTGCACCGGGCCGTTCGAGGCGGCCACGAACTTGCCGGTGCCGATCAGGGTGAGGAAGCCCGGGATGATCGACTGCT
>NZ_BAAALF010001206.1:0-507 GCF_039528135.1 Kitasatospora nipponensis
AGCAGTGGACCATCATCAACCTGGCGCAGCTGGCCCTGCACCCGGTGCACATCCACCTGATCCAGTTCCAGATCCTCACCCGGGCCACCGTCGACGTCACCGGCTTCGACCCGGTGAGCGGCGGCACCCCGATCGGCAAACCGGTCGGCTGGGACGCCCAGAACCCGATCGACCCCGCCGACCAGGGCTGGAAGGACACCGTCACCGTCTCGCCGCGCGAACTCGTCCGGGTGGCGGGCCAGTTCACCGGGGCGACCGGCAAGTTCATGTACCACTGCCACATCCTCGACCACGAGGACGACGGCATGATGCGGCCCTTCACCGTCTCCCCGGCCGCCGTGATGGCGCTCGACCCGGGCATGGGCCACGGCGGCATGCACCACGAACACTGACCCGTACAGTCCGAAGCCCGGCCAGGGAATCCCTGGCCGGGCGGAAATTCGACTTCCAGAAGGTCTCAGTGGCGCGGCGCCGCTGGTTCCTCCTCGTCGTCGGGCTCGTCGTCGG
>NZ_BAAALF010001207.1:0-507 GCF_039528135.1 Kitasatospora nipponensis
GCGGCGCGTGCGAGTCACCCGTGAGTGGAGCATGTTCGCACCCCTTGAGGAAGGTCAGTCGGGTTACGCCCAGGTGGGCGTAGATGGGGGCAGACCTTAGCGGCTCATGGCCGGTTCCTTAAGTACCTGAGGTTACGATCGGGCTACTTGACAAACTTTTTCCGGCGAGAAATTCATGGGCCGGAAACCGAAGGTGCCCGAATTCCCGTGGTTTCAGGCGCTTCCACCGAGATGACTAGACCATTCGGAGGAATAGCGGACGTCGGCCGCGTTCCAGGGTTCGTCCACCGCGAACCAGCCGGTCTCGAAGCGCTGCCAGCGCTCCAGGTGCGGTCTGGACCACTCCCCGTCACGCGCGAGGGCCCGCTCCAGCCGCGCCGTGCGGTCCGCATGGTCCAGCCAGCACAGCACGGACGTCGAGTCCCGCACGGAGCCGCGCCCCGAGGACACGCCTTCCAGGACGAGCACACCGGGTACCGGAACGTCGACCTGCGCCCCCGGCACGGG
>NZ_BAAALF010001208.1:0-507 GCF_039528135.1 Kitasatospora nipponensis
CCCTTCCACCGCCCCGCCGGGAGGGCGTTTGCCCGCCCCCCTTGCGACCCACCGCTCCAGCGGCTCGTCCTCGTGCACGTCCTGCCGCCCCTCCACGCCGTGGCCGACTACGCGGTGGCCAGCAGGTCGCCAGCCTTGATGGCGTCGGCCAGCCGGGTCTTGATCTCGTGCGGCAGCAGGTTCAGGGTCGTGACGGCTTCGGCGGTGAGGGGGACTTCCTCGAGGAGGTACTCGCCGCGGTCGTCACGGGAGAACTCCGGCCCGGTGCGGTCGGCGAAGTTCCACGTCTTGATGCTGACGAGGAAGAAGTGCTCGGTCTCGCCCTTGTCGTTGGTGAGTTCGGCGAAGGGGCGCTCGATCTGGCCCTCGCCTGCGATCTCCTCCCGGATCTCGCGGAGGAGGGCGTCTTCGAGGGTGGGGTCGGTGTCTTCGACGCCGCCGCCGACGAGGACGACGTAGGGGTCGATGCCGGGCCGGGTGCGCTTGGTCAGGAGGGTGGTGCCGTTC
>NZ_BAAALF010001209.1:0-506 GCF_039528135.1 Kitasatospora nipponensis
CGTTGGTGATGGTGCCGTTCGCGTTGACGTTCCACTGCTGGTTGCTCTGGCCGTTGCAGTCCCAGATGACGACCCTGGTGCCGTTGGCCGTGCCGCCGTTGTAGGCGTCCAGGCACTTGTTGCCGTAGACCACGAGCTGCTTGCGGGAGGTGTTGTTCCACGACTGGTTCTCACCGCCGTTGCAGTCCCACAGCTGCGCGTCGGTGCCGTTGATGATGGTGTAGTTGTTGATGTCGAGGCAGCGGTTCGACTGCGCTCCGACCACCTGGGCGCCGTTCGCGCCGGGCAGTGGGCGGACCTCGATGGCGTCGAAGTCCGGTGTCCAGGCGAAGGAGTTGGAGAACGACAGCGTGTTCGACGTGCCCTTGGCCAGGGAGACCTCGACCGAGACCGTGCCGGGCGTGGTCCAGGAACCGGTCGGCGGGAAGGACACCGTGGTGGCCTGCTGTCCGTTGACCTGGAGGACGGCCGTACGGGCGGCGTTGGTGCCGTTGGTGTAGGCGATC
>NZ_BAAALF010001210.1:0-506 GCF_039528135.1 Kitasatospora nipponensis
GTCAGACGTGAACGGCCGGACGTTCCGTCAGTTCCCGGTCGGCGGGGACGGGGACGGCGGAGCTCAGCGACTCGCCCTCGACGTCCACCTTGGGGATGATCCGGTCCAGCCACTTCGGCAGCCACCAGGCCCGGTCGCCGAGCAGCGCGAGCACCGCCGGGACGATGGTCATCCGGACCACGAAGGCGTCCAGGAAGACGGCCGAGGCCAGGCCGAGCCCCATCATCTTGATCATCGACTCGCTCATCCCGATGAACCCGGAGAACACCGCGATCATGATGACGGCCGCGGCCACCACCACCCGGGCGCTGTGCCGGAAGCCGGTGACGATCGCCTGGCCGGGCCGCTCCCCGTGCACGTACGCTTCGCGCATCCGGGTCAGCAGGAAGACCTCGTAGTCCATCGACAGGCCGAACACCACGCCGATCAGGAAGATCGGCTTCATGCTCATCACCGGCCCGGTCTCCTCGACGCCCAGCAGGCCGGCGAACCAGCCCCACTGGAAG
>NZ_BAAALF010001211.1:0-506 GCF_039528135.1 Kitasatospora nipponensis
CCCTCGTACACGCTGCGCTTCGAGGAACCGCCACCGGTGGACGCCTGCTGGTCGCTCACCCTGGACGACGCCACCGGCCACCGCTCGATCGGCGACCGCACTCCGGGCCTGGTGTACGCACCGGACGGCTCGCTCACCCTGCTGCTCCAGTACGAGCGGCCGGACGACGCCGACCACAGCGCCAACTGGCTGCCCGTCCCGGGGGGGGAGTTCCGCGCGGTGATCCGGCTCCACCAGCCGGGGGCCGGCGTGCTGGACGGCAGGTACGGCTGCGACCGCACTGAAAGGCCCCGCTGAAAGAAAGTGCTCCTGCGGCGCGACATCCTGGCAGCTCACGTAGTCATGAGGGGTATGCACGGGGATCGCGGAACAAGGGAACAGGCGGGCACCGAGTGAAATCAGCACAGGAGGATGAGTACCTGGAGTTCGTGGCTGAGCGGGCAAAGGCGCTGTACCGCTCGGCGTACGTCCTCGCGGCCGGTGATGTGCAGCTCGCCGAGGACCTG
>NZ_BAAALF010001212.1:0-506 GCF_039528135.1 Kitasatospora nipponensis
CCGGGCCCTCCAGTTCGAGGCCCCGGCCCAGCAGGGCCATCGCCTCCGCCCGGTTCCGGCGGACGATCTGACCGCTCCAGTCCGGCACGATCCGTTCCATCGCGGCGTCCATCAGGTGGTCCCGTTCGTGGGTGGCCAGGTGTCCGAAGGCCACCCAGCTGCCCGAGGGGACCGCGTCCACCAGCAACTGCACCAGCCCGGCCGGGTCGTCCGCGCGGGGCACGAAGTGCAGCCCGCGGAAGAGCACCAGCCCGATGGGGCGTGACAGGTCCAGTACCCGGGCAGCGCCCCGGAGAATCCGATCCGGGTCGCCCAACTCGCCGTGCACATAAGCGGTTGGGCTTCTCGGCTGCTGCCGGAGCAGGTGCAGGGCGTGCGCCACCACGCCCCGGTCCCGGCTGTCGTAGACCACCCGGGTGGGCGGAGCCATCCGCTGGGCGACCTGGTGGGTGTTGCGCATGGTGGGGAGGCCGGCCCCGATGTGCAGCAGCTGCCCCAGGCCCGCC
>NZ_BAAALF010001213.1:0-506 GCF_039528135.1 Kitasatospora nipponensis
CACCCTCAAGCTGCTCTCGACCGAGACGTAGTTCCCGATCCCGGTGCGGGCCGGAGCGTCCGCCAGGAACTCCTCGACGATCAGCACCAGCGGCCGGCCGGGGGCGTCCACCGGCCAGTCGTCGGTGAACAGCCGGAGGACCACAGCGGCGTCGGCCTCGCCGTGCACCGGGTAGGCGTGGTTGCTGCCCTCCCCGCGCTTGGGCTTGACCACCGCCGGAGCCCCCACCTCGGCCAGGGCGGTGGCCAGCTCGCCCGGGTCGTGGGCGAGCCGGTAGCGCACCGAGTCGATGCCCGCCGCGGCGACCAGATCACGTTGCCGCTGCTTGTCGGTCAGCCCGACCACGCAGTCCGGGGTGTGGAACTCCAGGCCGAGCGTCTCGGCCAGCTGGGCCGTGGCGGGCAGCATCCGCTCGCTGAAGGTGACGATGCCGTCGGCCGGTTCGGGCAGTGGCCCGCCGGGGATCGCCCGGTGGAGCATGGGCACCGGACGGAACTCCTCCAGCA
>NZ_BAAALF010001214.1:0-506 GCF_039528135.1 Kitasatospora nipponensis
GTTCGGCATCCCGATGGGCTACATCGCGGCGCGGTTCCGCGGCAGATTCCTCGACAACGCCACGGTCGTCACCACGCTCGTCGGCGTCGCCGTGCCGGTGTTCTTCCTCGGCTTCCTGCTCAAGTACGTCTTCACGCAGGAGATGTCGCTGCTGCCGCCGTCCGGCAGACAGGACGTGCTGATCGACTCCACCCGCGTCACCGGTATCGCCACGCTGGACGGGTTGCTGACGGGAGAGTTCGATGCCACGTGGGATGCGATGCTGCATCTCATCCTGCCCGCGGTGGCGCTGGCGAGTATTCCGTTGGCGGTGATCGTCCGCATCACGCGTGCATCCGTGCTGGATGTGCAGGGTGAGGACTTCGTCAGGACGGCGGATTCGAAGGGCTTGACGACGCAGGTCGTGCGCAAACGTCACGTGCTGCGCAACGCCCTGCTGCCCGTGTCGACCACGATCGGCCTGCAGACCGGCCTGCTGATGTCGGGTGCGGTGCTGACCGAGAAGG
>NZ_BAAALF010001215.1:0-505 GCF_039528135.1 Kitasatospora nipponensis
TTGACGAAGCCGTCCACCAGGTACTCGCCGGTGCTCGGCAGATAGGGGAAGCGGGCGGGCTTCAGCACCACCTTGCCCGCGCTGTGCAGCCGGCCGACGAAGTC
The DNA here is from genome assembly GCF_039528135.1 of Kitasatospora nipponensis. Classification (NCBI taxonomy): domain Bacteria; kingdom Bacillati; phylum Actinomycetota; class Actinomycetes; order Kitasatosporales; family Streptomycetaceae; genus Kitasatospora; species Kitasatospora nipponensis. Next base: position 105 of record NZ_BAAALF010001215.1, read on the forward strand.
CAGCACCAGCTTGGTGAACCGCTCCTCGTCCCGGCTGAAGCCGTCCACCTCGATGCCCAGCGCGGCCAGGGTGGCCTCGATCTTGGCGGTCGAGTCGGCCACCAGCGCCTCGGGGCTGGTGCCCAGACGTCGGGCGGTGGTGACCACGAAGGTCGAGGTGTCCTGGGCGCCGGTGCCGAAGACGGTCTCGCGGCCGGTCGCCCGCTGGTAGCGGGTGTAGACGTCGGCGGCCAGGAACGGCCCCGCGAGGTGACCGAGGTGCAGGTCTCCGTTGGCGGTCGGGGCGGGGGAGATCACCGCCACGCGCTTGCTCATGCCTTCTCCTTCTGGTGACGGGCGAGGAACGCGTCCGACATGTCGGTGTCCCACCAGATCCCGTAGTACTCGAAGTCCTCCTGGTG
>NZ_BAAALF010001216.1:0-505 GCF_039528135.1 Kitasatospora nipponensis
ATGGGAGCACCGTCCTGCCGGGACCAGTGGCCATCGTCATCCTGGGTATCCAGAACCCAGCGGTACTGCCCCATCGTGGCCTCCTGTGACAACGATCCTGCCCGGAACACGACCGTATGAGGCGGACGGGCCAACGGCGACCGGGGGATCGGCGCACACCCCGCTCGGGCTCGCCCCCGGTCCACATCTGCGCGGTGACGAGCCCATGACTCATGGCGTCGATCGTGCCCACGTGCAGGATGTCGCCGTCGTCGCCTGGCTGGGCACAGGCTTGGGCCGCGTACCTTGCCGACGCTAGGGTGTGGCGCCGTACTCGGCGGATCGCTCGCCTGACGGAGGTGGGGGATGGGGCACATGGATGCGGACCACGCGGAGCTGGTCGTCGCGGCGCAGGCCGGTGACGACCGGGCGCGCGAGGAACTGATCGCCGCGTACCTGCCGTTGCTCTACAACATCGTCGGGCGGGCGCTGGGCGGGCATGCCGACGTCGACGACGTCGTCCAGG
>NZ_BAAALF010001217.1:0-505 GCF_039528135.1 Kitasatospora nipponensis
TGCCCCACTCGGTGGCCCGCCGGTGTGCGATGTGGTCCAACTGGCCGAAGCGGGACGGTAGTTGGGCCCAGGTCGTGCCGGATACGCCGTCCACTCACTCGGCGCGCCGAAGGAGACGGCCTCTAAATGATCTTGCACCTAGTTGCCAGGCGACTTGGTGCCAGCCCTGTAGTCGTGACACCGCCCTGCGTGGACGGCAAGATCTTTCTCAGCAGCGGAAAGCGCCACAAGAAACCGGGGCGAGTTCCGCGAACCATTCACTTGCACAGCAGTTGGTTACGAAACAGGGGAGAACAGTCGTGGGTCACTCGATACGCGTTGTATGCGCTGCCATGGTCGTGGCGTTCACCGTCGGCCTGGGTGTCACCGTCGTAAGCGACGTCGTCGCAGATCGCTCGGCCGGCCAAGGCACCGTCACCGCCTCGGGTTTCGACTGGGACAGCCCTCGCCCCGCACCACCCGCACAGAGTTGACCGGCTTCCGTGCAGTTGGTCGCGGTGACGCT
>NZ_BAAALF010001218.1:0-505 GCF_039528135.1 Kitasatospora nipponensis
GTCGAAGGGCTGTCCAGCAGGGCTCTGTCGGCCAAGTACGGGGTTGGCCGCAGGACGGTGGCGATGGCGCTGGAGTCGGTCTGGCCGGCCGCGCGCAAGGAGCTTCCGGCCCGGGCATCTCGCCTGGACCCGTACAAGGTGGTCATCGACCAGATCCTGCGGGAGGACCTGGACGCGCCGCGCAAGCAGAGGCACACCGCCAAGCGGGTCTTCGTTCGGCTGTTCGGCGAGCACCGGGCCCAGGGCGTGTCCTACGCGATGCTCCGCTCCTACATCGCCGGGCGCGGCCCGGAGATCCGGGTCGAGGAGGCCCGCGGGCCACCGCAGGCGTTCATCCCCCAGACCCACCGCCCCGGGGACGAGGCCGAGGTCGACTTCGGTGACGTGTGGATCCAGCTGAACGGCGTGTCCACCAAGGTGTACCTGTTCTCGCTGCGGCTCTCGTTCAGCGGCAAGAGCGCCCACAAGGTCTTCGCCTCCTGTGGGCAGGAGGCCTTCCTGGACG
>NZ_BAAALF010001219.1:0-505 GCF_039528135.1 Kitasatospora nipponensis
TTCTTGATCGCAACCGGACCCGACAGCTTCGCGTCCGACGGTACGGATGCTGAGCTGCCGTGGGAGCTCTGCTTATTGTCCTGTGTGTCAGCAGGGCTCTCGCCACCCGCCGCCAGTGCGCTGCCCGCGCCGCCGAGTGGGACCGCACCTGCGGCGAGGAGCGTTACTGTCATCGTCTTGCCGGTCGGCTTACGCATAACTGTCATTCCTCCTGTGGGGTTCCTCGCGGCGTTTCCGCGATGTCTACGACCGTGCCCGGTCCCCACTGAAGGAAGGCTGAACGATTCTGAAGTTCTCTTCAGGTTCGACTGGGAGACTGTCGGCCATGCGGGTGTTGATCGTCGAGGACGAATCACGCGTGGCCGACGCGCTGCGGGCCGGACTGAACGCTGAGGGTTGGTCGGTGGACGTGACCGGGGACGGCAACGAGGCGCTCTGGTACGCCGAGCACCACGAGTACGCAGCGATCCTGCTGGACATCATGCTTCCGGGCCTGAACGGCTAC
>NZ_BAAALF010001220.1:0-505 GCF_039528135.1 Kitasatospora nipponensis
GGAGCGGTTGCCCTTGGCGAGCTCCACCAGCGAGCCGCCGGCCGCCTGGCTGAGCACCTTGTCGGAGTAGCCGTCGCCGGGCTGGTCGAGCCATTCGACCTCGGTGCCCGGGTACTTCTTCTCGAAGGCGGCGATCACGCCGTCCATGTAGGTGGTGAACTTCGGCTTCAGGGCCCAGGTCTGGATCGAGACCTTGCCCTTCACCTCGCCCGTGACAGCCGCGCTGTCGGTGGCGGTACCGGAGTTGTCGCCGAGGCCGCAGCCCGCCAGGGTCGACAGGGCGAGCGCGGTGACGGTCAACCGTACCCGGTGGCTTCTTCGCATCAGAGGGGTCTCCTGGTGTGTTCAGACGAGGGTGGGCCTGACTAAACCGCTCTAGTGATCGGGGACTATGCCCCCGATCCGATCCGCCGTCAAGGGTGCGCGCAGCGGCGTGCCAGCCCAACTCTGCTGACTCACAAGCCACTCAATCCGCCCGAGGGGTATCCCCCCTCTTGGCGGCGGC
>NZ_BAAALF010001221.1:0-504 GCF_039528135.1 Kitasatospora nipponensis
ACAAGGGCAAGGACATCATCAACGGGCTGATCAACGGCCTGAAGGACATGATGGGCCGGGTCGGCGACGTGGTGAAGAGCATCGCGGACAAGATCACCGGCGGGCTGTCCAGTGCGCTGAAGATCTTCTCGCCGTCCCGCGTGATGATGGGCCTCGGCGGTCACGTCGGTGAGGGCCTGGCGATCGGTATCGAGCAGACCGGGGACCGGGTCAAGAAGACCATGGCCGAGCTGGTGCCGGTGCCGGACGGGCCGGAGACCCGGGCCGCGATGGCCAACGCCAGTAAGGCCAGCCTGTTCCAGGGCCGGACCGACATCCTGCGGGCCAGGGCGGCCGCGGTGCAGTCGACGGCGCACGGATACGCGTCGAACGCCGGGCTGGCGATCCAGAACTACTACGAGTCCAGCACGGGCGGCGCCCGGCAGACGGCCGAGGAACTGATGTTCCTGGTCAAGGCGCGAGGGTGAGGAGGAGTCAGTCATGCCCGACAACCCGACAGCACAG
>NZ_BAAALF010001222.1:0-504 GCF_039528135.1 Kitasatospora nipponensis
CGCCAGTTCTCCGACCGCTCGTACACCAAGTATTCGTTCCAGTTCGGCCATACCTTTCGAGGTCTGGCTCTTCACCGTACCGACCGATATGCCCAGGGCCGCGGCGGTGTCCTTCTCCGACAGGTCGAAGGCATGACGCAGCACCACGCACGCCCGCTTGCGGAACGGCAGCCGGGCCAGCGCCGCCCGGACGTCGAGCACGCCCGCCACGTCCGGCCCCGCTGTCTCCTCCGGGCTGCGGGACCAGAACAGCGTGATCCGGCGGCGTTCGCGGACCGCGCTCCTGATCCGTTCGCGGGCGAGATTGGCCACCACGCCGCGAGCGTAGGCGACCGGGTGCTGCGCCTCCCGCAGGCGGTCCCAGCGTTGCCACAGGGCGAGCAGGGCATCTGCGGCGAGGTCGTCGGCCGCGTCCTTCTCGCCGGTCAGAAGGTGGGCGAAACGGGCCAGTTCGGCGTAGTGGCGTTCGAAGAAGTCGTGGAACTCCGCGGACGCGTTGTCGGG
>NZ_BAAALF010001223.1:0-504 GCF_039528135.1 Kitasatospora nipponensis
CGTTGCTGGGGGTGGCGACGGGGAAGACCTCGCCCGCCTTGGGCCGCAGGTTCGGGTCGTCGATGGTGCCGATGGTGCCGCTGGTGACGCCGGCCGGGACGGAGACGATCCCGCGCAGGGCGACCATGCCGTCGGGCCGCTTCTTCACGGTGACGGACTGCCAGCCGCCGAGCTGGGAGCAGCCCTGTTTGAACGTGACCGGGGACCAAGTGCTCGAGTTCTTCACCAGCCCGTAGCCGACATCGACGTTGCCGCCCTGGACGCGCAGGCCGGTGCTGGTCTGGAGAAGGACCTCCCCGAGGAGGGCCTTGATGACCAGACCGCCCTTGTCGAGGTACATGTTGGCGATCTGGTCGGCGGGCTGGATCATCCATGACTCTGAGGTCAGGTAGGTGGGCGACGTCTTGTAGCCGCCGGTCGCGCGGCGCACGCTCATCTGGATGGCTGCGCCGGGGGTCGTGTCCCCAGCCGTCCCGGACACCACCGCTTAGCCAGCCATCCCCT
>NZ_BAAALF010001224.1:0-504 GCF_039528135.1 Kitasatospora nipponensis
CCGATCCGGCGTCAGATCTCCTTGGTGTACGCCCACTCGCTCGCGCAACGCCGGTAGCCGAGCCAGTCGTTGATGGCCAGCATCGGGGCGTTGGTGGCGTCGTTGCTGGTGTACGCGTCGGTGCAGCCGCGGGCCACCGCCCGGTGCAGGGAGTCGGTCTTGGCCAGCTTGGCCAGGCCGCGGCCGCGGAACTGGGCCGAGGTGGTGGTGAAGGCGGACCAGTAGCGGGTGCCGCCGTCGCTGTGCACCGCGCTGAAGGCGGCCGCCCCGCCGTCCACCACCACGACGGTGGTGAGCTCGCGGTCGAGGTCGGGGCGCTCCCAGACCTCCTCCAGCCACTCCTCGTAGCCGAGGTCGGACAGGTCGACGTCGCCGGGCTCGTCCTGGGTGCCCTCGACGTCGACCACGTAGAGCGGGCGCGGGTCGTCGAGGTAGTCGGCGGCGGTGCGCAGCTCGACCCCGGCGGGCAGCTCGGGCACCGCCCCGCCCAGCGGCCGCGGCGTG
>NZ_BAAALF010001225.1:0-504 GCF_039528135.1 Kitasatospora nipponensis
TGGGGAGGTGGTTCCGATGACTCCGTCGGAGCCACTGTTGCGGTTCGTCCGTCCGCTTCCCGGGACGGTGGGTGAGACGCAGCGGGTCTGTCACGTCGTCCCGGCCGACCGGGACGCAGCGGCGCCACCGGACGTGCTCGTCGCTTACTGCCGCGTGCAGCTGTCACGCGAGCGCGTCGAGTTCCTGTCTCAGGTTCAGGGACAGCCGTGCTTCCTGTGCCTCGTTCGCGTACTCGCCCCGGAGACGGTTGACCGGTAGCGGCGGGCGGCTGCCCCGTAGCGCTGATCCGCGTGCGCCCCGGAACTGCTGGTCGAATCGATCAGCGGGGTATCGTGGAGCAGCGCAGGATTGTTCGCCTTGCTGCACGGTCGAAGGAGGCCCGCCCGGATCGGCGGACAGCGCGTGAAGCTGCCGTCCATCGCAATGGGGAGTCACGTGACCGAGAGCTGGCACACCGGCAACGCGGCCGACGACGGCGCCGGCACGCGAGGCCGGCTCGTGGG
>NZ_BAAALF010001226.1:0-504 GCF_039528135.1 Kitasatospora nipponensis
GGCAGCCCGTTCATGAGCTGGCGGGGCGTGCCGCTGCTGCCCTCGGACAAGCTCGACCTGAAGGGCTCCGGCCAGTCCGCCCCGGGGACCACCAACATCCTGCTGATGCGGGTCGGCGAGGCGGAGGAGGGCGTGGTCGGGCTGCGGCCGTCCAAGGTGCCGGACGAGGTGGAGCCGGGCCTGTCGGTGCGTCCGATGGGCGTCGACCTGAAGGCCATCACCTCGTACCTGGTGACCAGTTACTTCTCGGCCGCCGCGCTGGTGGAGGACGCCGTCGCGGTGCTGCAGAACGTCGAGGTGTCGAAGTTCCATGACTACTCCTGACCTCAGGCCGCCCGCCGCGCTCGGCCACGCGGTGGCCGGGCAGCGGTACTGGCTCGCCGAACCGCCCCGGCCGCCGATCCCGACGATCCCGTCCAGCACCAGGTCGGCGGCAGCGAACTCGCGCTGATCGTCCGTCACCCGCCCGGCGGCCGGCCCCAGGGCCGCCAGTCCGCCCGCGTG
>NZ_BAAALF010001227.1:0-503 GCF_039528135.1 Kitasatospora nipponensis
CGATGACCCGGATCCTCGGGATGCTGGAGGAGAAGGGCCTGGTACGGCGCGAGCCGCACCCGGACGACCGCCGACAGGTGGTGGTCAGCGCCACCGAGCAGGCGGAGGCGATCCTTGCGGAGAGCCGCCGCAAGCGGAACGCCTCGCTGGCCGAACTGGCCCGGGGGTTGACCGAGGAGGAGTGGGCGGTACTCAAGGAGGCCGCACCCGTCCTCTACAAGCTGGCCCATCTCTAGGACGCGGTCGAAGGACGTCGGGACCGGAAGAAGGAGTACCGCATCACCGCAACACGCAACCGAGCAACCAGCAGCGCCACCACGGTGGCGACCGTGGTCGCGCTTCGAGGGGAGAGCACCGTGACACCGCCGGCCGGGAGCGCTACTACGGTGCGGCCGGGAAGCTGGCCATGGAGCGGCTGCCGTACACCGGTGCCGTGTGCACCTACGCGGTGGAGGAGGGCAGTCAGGAGCCCGCGCTGGTCACCGACTCGGCCAGCTCGGCGA
>NZ_BAAALF010001228.1:0-503 GCF_039528135.1 Kitasatospora nipponensis
GGCGCCCGGGCCGGCAACCGATCAGCTGCCGGCCCGCTTGGCGGCATAGGTCTCCCCGCCCGCCGCCCAGTTCTCCAGCGGGATCTCCTCGATCACCACGGTGACCGCCGCCGGGCTCACGCCGGTGATCCGGACGTACGTCTCGGTGAGCTCGCGGGCGATCTCGGCCCGCTGCTCCACGGTCCGTCCGGCCAGCTGCTTGACGTTGATGAACGGCATGACGACCCCTCAGGTTCGGTGCGGTGCGATCACTCGCACGCTATCCCACCGCTTTCCGACTCCGGACACCCCTTGACGGCTAAGGCTATTAGCCTTAGCTTTATGGACATGACGCAGACGCTGACCACCCAGTACCTGGATGTCCCCGGCGGCCGACTGGCCTACGACGACACCGCCACCGAGACCGGCCTGCCGGTCGTCCTGCTCCCCGGCATGCTCGACTCCCGCGCGGTGTACCGGCACCTGCGCCCGCTGCTCACCACCCCCGGCCACCGGGTGATTAC
>NZ_BAAALF010001229.1:0-503 GCF_039528135.1 Kitasatospora nipponensis
CTCGCACCAGCCGGTGACCGTGCACGACGCCGTCCGGTACGGCATCGACCTGCAGGTCTCCGGGCACACCCACGGCGGCCAGCTCTGGCCGGGCAACTACCTGGCCGAGCTGGCCAATCCGACGGTGGCCGGTCTGGAGCGGTACGGCGACACCCAGCTCTACGTCACCCGGGGCGCCGGGGCCTGGGGCCCGCCGGTCCGGGTCGGCGCCCCGTCCGACATCACGGTGCTCACCCTGGCCTCGCTGCAGGCCTGACGCCCGGTCAGTTTCCGGCGGTCAGTTTCCGGCCGTGACGTGTGAACGAGGGAGAACATCGGGACCAACAGCCCGGCCGAAGGATGATTGTGCCTTCAATTACTCCCGTGTGCACACGTAGCTTTGGGGTGCGCTGCCGGGGCGGCTCCGGAGCGGACGGGGAGGCACGCGGATGGCAGGGCAGCGAGTGCGCGACGACGGGGTCGCCGGGCCGGCGCGCCGGGGTTCGGTGCAGGCCGAACGGGAC
>NZ_BAAALF010001230.1:0-503 GCF_039528135.1 Kitasatospora nipponensis
CACCCGCTCCACAGCAGCCTCCAACTCCTCTTGATCCCAGGCGAGTTGACCGGTGTATCCGGGAGTGGGGCAGTGCGCCGGGCAGTACGGGGCCTCCAGGGCGCCGGATTCGATCCCGCCGTCCAGCCAGAACTTCACTCCCCATACGCGCAACCAGGGATCGGCGGTGTGCCGCCATGCCTCCATGCCGTCGAGGAGTTCCTCGACCTGCCGCACGGTGGTGAAGCCGATGGTGGAGAGCAGTACCCGGACCCGGCAGCCGAGTTCACCGCTCTCGCGGAGCTGCTGGAGCGCGGCCAGGTCGGCCAGGGAGGAGTTGGTGTCGCGGACGGTGCCGATGCCGGTCGCCGCGTAGGCGTGCGAGGCCAGGCGCAGGCCGTCCAGCTTGGCCGCCGGATCGGGCGCGGGCAGCTGCGGCCGGATCAGGGCCAGGCCGCCGCGCAGGTGGCCGTCGGGCCGGCCGTCGGCCGTGTGGCTGATGCTGCCGCCCACCGGGTCGGGGG
>NZ_BAAALF010001231.1:0-503 GCF_039528135.1 Kitasatospora nipponensis
GACGTTCTGCGTGGGGTAGGTCGTGTCGAGGTAGGACTTGAGGGCCTGCGACGCGGGGTTGCGCAGGTTCCACGCATCCTGGGTGGCCCCGGACTTCGCGTGCAGGACGATGAAGACCAGGTCCCGGGTGACACCGTCGAACGTGCCGCGCAACGTGAACTCCACCGGCGGGCGGCCGGCGAAGTTGCTGTTCTGGTTGGCCAGGACGACCTTCGCGCTCACCAGGGTGGCCATGCTGGTGCGCCACACGAGGGCGACCTTCTGCTCGGTGTCACCGAAGTCCGAGTAGTACTGCGCACCGTTCGTCACGATCGGGTCGTTGGCCACGACCCCGGTGTACCCGGGCAGGCCCGCCACGAGCGTGTCGAACGCCGAGGTGCTGACGACCTCGGAGAGGCCCCACACGTCCATGTCGAGGCCCGCCTTGACATCGTGGACGTTCTGCTGCTGAAGCGCCTCGTCGGTCGGGACGAAGTCCGGCGCGCCGAACCACTCGACGTTCC
>NZ_BAAALF010001232.1:0-503 GCF_039528135.1 Kitasatospora nipponensis
GGACCAGCCGGTCCCCGGTTCCGCCACCGAGCTGGCCGAGCGGTACTTCTCCTGGGCCGCCCCGGCCTCGATCAAGCACTTCCGCTGGTTCACCGGCTTCACCGCCGCCACCGCGAAGGCCGACACCGCCCCGCTCGACCCGGGCTCGCTGTTCCCCCCGACCACCCTGTCGATCGACGGCAAGACCTGGACCAGGCTCACCACCGGCGCCAACCCGACCTGCTGGCAGACCACCACGGGCGGGCTCGGTGACGTGATCACCGCGCAGGGCTGCCGGACCGTGCTGCGGGCCACCTACACCTCGGGCAGCAGCGCCGTCACCATCGGGGTCGCGGTGTTCGACGCCCGGGCCAACGCCGATGCGTCGAACCAGGCCCACAAGGGACAGGTCCAGGGGCTGGTGGCGGCCGGCCAGACCTCGTTCTGCACCTCGGCCGCCTGCGTCAACACCCATGGCGCGGTGGGCCGTTACACCTATTACACGGTCTCGGGCACGGTGAAGC
>NZ_BAAALF010001233.1:0-502 GCF_039528135.1 Kitasatospora nipponensis
CGACAAGCTCAACGTCCGCGACGTGCGCGAGTGGCTGAACAAGCTCGCCACCACCTGCCAGTGCTGTGCCCAGGGGAAGGACGAGCGCCGCCCCGAGGAGCGACGGAAGTGCTGCGCGATCAGCAAGTGTTGCCGCCAGTACCTGTCCAAGCGTTCCGTCGCCGACGCCCGCACCGTGCTCCGCAGCGCGCTCACCTACGCGATCAGCGAGGAGATGATCGCCCGCAACGTCGCCCAACTCGTCAAGCTGGCCAAGCCCCGCCCCCGCAAGGTCATCCCGTGGTCGGTCGAGGAGGCCAGCCGGTTCCTCGAATCGGCCCGCGCCGACCGCGACCCCCTGTACGGCGCCTACGTGATGATCCTGGTGCTCGGCTTGCGTAAGGGCGAAGTCCTCGGGCTCCGGTGGTCGGACGTGATGCTGGACCGGGGAGAGGTCCTGATCCAGCAGCAGCTCCAGCGGGTCCGTCGCCGCCTGCTGCACTCCGAGGTCAAGACCGATGCC
>NZ_BAAALF010001234.1:0-502 GCF_039528135.1 Kitasatospora nipponensis
CCGGCGGCCGCCCTTCGCCCAGTCCAGCCAGGGGGCGTCGAGCGCGGTGTTGTCCTCCCCGATCGACATGTTCCAGATCCGGGTGCCGCCGTCGGCGAACAGGTTCTCGTGCGGTTTGTCGCCGGTGCGGAACGAACCGAGCTGCGCGCCGGTCCTGATGTCCAGCACGTGCACGGTGTTCGAGGTGGAGGCGGACACGGCCACCCGACTGCCGTCCGGCGAGACCGCCATGTGGTCGGAGCGGTAACCCGACACCGGGAAGCGCCAGTTGATCCGTCCGGTGCTCAGATCGATCGACACCACGTCGGCGAAGCTCGGCCGGGAGACCACCACCGAGGGGCCGCCCGGCGCCGAGTACATGTCGTCGACGAACTGGTCGTGCCCCTCGCCGGGCCCCAGCCGGATGCCGAGGAAGTACGCCAGCTTCACCGGGTTGAGGTAGATCTCGGTCAGCCGCTGCTCCTTGTCCGGAACCACGTTCACCCGGCCGATCCTGGCCAGG
>NZ_BAAALF010001235.1:0-502 GCF_039528135.1 Kitasatospora nipponensis
CGCTCACCCCACGCTTGGAGCCCATGCCGAACGACTCCTTGTACGGCCTGCCCTGCTCGTCGTAGCGCAGGTCGCCAGGGGATTCGTACGTGCCCGCGAACCACGAGCCGACCATCGCCGACGATGCGCCCGCCGCAAGGGCCAGCGCCACGTCGCGCGGATGCCGCACGCCGCCGTCGGCCCACACGTGCTTGCCGAGCGCCCGCGCAGCCTCGGCGCACTCGCGTACCGCGGAGAACTGCGGCCGTCCGACGCCGGTCGCCATGCGTGTCGTACACATCGCGCCGGGGCCGACGCCCACCTTGGCGATGTCCGCACCCGCTTCGATGAGGTCACGCGTGCCCTGTGCCGTGACGACGTTGCCCGCGACGATCGGCACCGTCGAATCGGCGGGCAGCACCGACCGCACGGCCTTCAACGCCGAGATCATCTTCTCCTGGTGGCCGTGTGCGGTATCCACGACGAGCACGTCGACGGCCGCCTTCAGCAGGGCTTCCGGCTT
>NZ_BAAALF010001236.1:0-502 GCF_039528135.1 Kitasatospora nipponensis
CCGAGCGGTCGTCCGCGCTCTGGTCGAAGACGTTCACCACGTTGGGGTGGGCGAGCCGGGCCACCGCCTTGGCCTCGCGGTGATGAAACCGCCCGAACTCGCGTTGGTGACCGTCACGTTCAGCACGGCGGAGCTGGCCTGCGCCGGGATACCGCCGTTGCCGCCGACCTTCACCCGCACCGAGGACCGGCCCGCCACCTTGGCGGTCGGGGCGCCGATGCCCTCGCGGGTGTCCAGCAGCCGGGTCGGGCCGTACGCGGTGTAGTGCGACCCGAGCGTGGTCACCTCGAGGGTGTGTGACGCCGTCACGCCGTCTGGGTGGGTCAGCGTGACCGTGATCCGGTTCGTCCCAGGGTCGAAGTAGGTGTGATCGGCGTCGAACTGCCGGCCGCCCTGGGCGGTGGTGTCGGCGGGGAAGCTCGCGCTGGTGTCGGACCAGGTGTCCTTGATCCCGGGGCCGCCCTCGCCGGTGCGGGTCTCCCAGCCGTGGGGGGTGAGGGCG
>NZ_BAAALF010001237.1:0-501 GCF_039528135.1 Kitasatospora nipponensis
GCTGACTCTTAATCAGCGGGTCCGGGGTTCGAGTCCCTGGCGGCGCACAGCAGATGGTACGACGAAGGGCCTTCCCACGACGGTGGGGAGGCCCTTCGTCGTACCCGCGCCGCGCTGCGGAACACGGCGGCGGCACGGGGGGCACAGCGGGGGCACGGCAGGCGGATCACGACTCGGCAACTTCCTGACGGCCCGTCAAGGTGCCCTGGCAGCCTGTCTTGCGCCCGAGCATCCGAGCAGCAGGAGCAGTGCCGTGTCCGACCGCCGCCAGCGCACCGCCGAGGGGCCCTCGCCGCAGCCCCGCACCCCCTCCTGGGGCCGCCGTCCCGCGGTCGCGCCGCCCGGGCCACGTCGCGCGGGCGGGCGGGTCGCCACCTTCGGCTGCCTGGGGGTCGTGGGCCTGATGACGGTCGCGGCCGTGCGCGGCGTGGTCGCCACCGGCGGGCGCGGCACCGCCCACGGCGGGGGTCGTAGCGGCGGGCCCACCAGCACGGCCGGCAC
>NZ_BAAALF010001238.1:0-501 GCF_039528135.1 Kitasatospora nipponensis
CGCCCGGGTCCGGCCCTCGCCCGAGGGCGCGCCGCCGCGGCGGTCCGCCGGTTCGGGCGAGGGCCGCTCGGCGCGGTGTCCCGCTCCGGCGCCACGGGCGCTCGGCTGCGAGTGGCCGTCCTCCGCCACCGCGTGCTCGACCGGCCGCGCCGGGCCGCGCCGGGTGGCCGGACCGGGCTGCGGCGGGACCAGCGGCTTGATCCGGTTCTTGCCGGGTGCGGGCAGCGGGGCCTGCGGCGCGTTCCTGGCCCGCCCGGCCGCCATGGCACCGCCGGTCCGGGAGGTCGAGCCCTTCGCCGGACCGGCCGCACCGGCGGCACCACTCTGACCTTGACCGTGCCCCTGCCCCTGACCGTGCCCCTGACCCTGGCTCAGGCCGTGGCCGCCGCCGGGGTGCGTCGCCGTACCGAGCAGGCCGCCCGGTGCGCCGACCCCCGTCGGGCCCGCGAGCAGGCCGCCGCCCGGGCCGGCCGGCGCGCCGCCGCCCGGTCCACCGGGACC
>NZ_BAAALF010001239.1:0-501 GCF_039528135.1 Kitasatospora nipponensis
GCCCTGGTCTACGCGGTCTCCCGCGGCGAGACCGCGGGCTGGGCCTCGGGCGAGGTGCTGGGCGCATTCGGCGCGTTCGCCGTGCTGCTGATCGCCTTCCTGATCGTGGAGAGCAACGTCCGGCACCCGCTGATCCCGCTCTCCATCTTCCGGCGGCGCACCCTGGTCGCGGCGAACATCGTCTACCTGCTGATGGTCGGCTCCTTCGTCGCGGTGACCTACGTGCTCACGCTCTACCTGCAGTACGTCAAGGGCTACTCGCCGCTGGCCACCGGCCTGACCTTCTCGGTGCTCGGCTTCGCCGCCGTCGCGGCGGGCATGCTGGCGGCCCGGCTGGCCGGCCGGTTCGGCCTCGGGGTCACCGCGTTCTCCGGTCTGCTGCTGCAGGCGATCGGCATGCTGATCTGCTCCTTCCTGCCCGCCACGGGCGACCTGGCGCTGATCCTGATCGGCACCGCGCTGGTCGGCTTCGGCAATGTCACCGGCGTCGTGATGGTCACC
>NZ_BAAALF010001240.1:0-501 GCF_039528135.1 Kitasatospora nipponensis
ACTACGCCCGCCTGACGAGCCGTCAAGCACGGCGGCATCCATGCACCGCAGCGTGGCCCGTCGGACGGCTCTCCTGACTGCCGCAAGCGGAGCACTGTCTCGGCTGCGCCAGGTGAGGACAAAGTGGTTGCGTACGGGACACAACAGGAACCAAGATCTTGACCAGGTCGGGGCGACACCGAGAGGGCGCCTCACACGGAGGTTGGCCGGGTAGGGGCGGATGCCCTCCTGTTGGGAAGGGTTGCATGGCAACGGCGGGGTACGGCCGATACGAAGAGAGCCGGAGCGGCCGGCTCGTAGCAGCAGTCCATGCACGCGACGCCGAGCTGGTGCGTGCGCTGCTGGAAGAGGGAGCGGACCCCGACACGGTCGGCGAGGACGGGCTCCCGGTGTTGTGCGTAGCCGTGGCGGCGTACGACGAACGGGTCGCCGAGGCGTTGGTGGAGGGCGGGGCCGACCAGTACCGATCCTTGCCTGACGGGACGACACCGCTGCTGCGGG
>NZ_BAAALF010001241.1:0-501 GCF_039528135.1 Kitasatospora nipponensis
TCTTCCCGTGGCGCGCCGTTGTTCGCCCTTTTGACCCTGGCTGCCGGGATCATCGTGTCGGACCTCGACCCGGGCCTGCTCGCCCTGAGCATCGGCGCCGTACTCATGCTGTCGTTCGCGCCCGGCAAAGATCGGGACTACGTGAACAAGATCGCTTGGCCAACCTGCTTCATGCTGGCCGGCATCCTGACCTACATCACGGTCATGCAGGAGATCGGTACTTTCGACATCATCAGCGACACGCTCACGGGGATCGGCGGTCCAAAGGTCGGAGTACTGCTTCTGTCGCTCATGACGGGTCTCGTATCCGTGTTCGCTTCCTCCGCCGGGACCGTCGCGACGACCGTGCCTCTCGTGACGCCGGTGCTGGGGGCCGACCCGTCGCTGTCCTTGTTCGGTTCGATCACCACTCTGACCAGCTCGGCCTACCTGGTCGATGCCAATCCACTGAACCTGTTCGGAGCGCTGCTCATCGGCAATGTTCGTGCTGAGGACCAGCCG
>NZ_BAAALF010001242.1:0-500 GCF_039528135.1 Kitasatospora nipponensis
TGGCCAGCGGAAACCCGCTGCTGGAGATCCCCTCCATGGTGCTCGGCACCCAGGAGGTCTCCCCGATGGTGATGGCCAACGCCTACGCGACCTTCGCCGCGCGCGGCAAGTACTGCTCCCCGGTCGCCGTGAAGTCCGTGGTCAACACGGCCGGCACCCAGCTGCCGGTGCCGCAGGCCAACTGCACCCAGGTGATCTCCGACACCACCGCGGACGGCATCAACACCCTGCTGCTCGGTGTGACCGAGAAGGGCACCGGCTCCTCGCTCACCCTGGACGACCGCCGGCCGATCGCCGGCAAGACCGGTACCACCGACAAGCGGTACGCGGCCTGGTTCACCGGCTACACCCCCGAGCTGTCCACCTCGGTCTGGCTGGGCGGCCCGACCGTCAACGTCTCGATGAAGAACATCAAGATCGGCCCCACCCGCTTCAACGGCGGCGTGTACGGCGCGACCGGTCCCGGCCCGATCTGGCAGATGGCGATGAGCGCGGCCGTG
>NZ_BAAALF010001243.1:0-500 GCF_039528135.1 Kitasatospora nipponensis
CTGGCCGGCGGACCGGCCCGGGTGGCCGACACCGTGGTGGTCCGGATGCAGCAGGAGGGGCGGCTGATCGTCTCCCGGTCCGGCCAGGTCACGGTGACCGATCGGAACGCCCGGGACGTCGTCGAGGCGGTGCTGATCACCGCGGCGGGTGCGTCCGGCCGGGTCGAACTGTCCACCCTGCGGCGGACGGTGAGCCGCAGTGAGCACGTCCAGCGGATCGGCGACGGCCTGGCCGCCCGAGGGCTGATGCGGCGGCCCGACCTGTACCGGAAGGCGGTGAACGCCCGGAAGCTGCTCTGGTTCGCCGAGTTCGCGGTGATCGTCCTCGGGGTGGTGTCCGCGTTCCAGTGGTTCGGGGCGTCCGTCAGTGAGCAGGGCACCGAGGTCGCGCCGTTCTTCCCGTTCCTCGGCCTGCTGCTGATCGGCGTGTTCTGGCTGGCCGCCACCCGGCCCGAGCGGAGCCGGATCACCCCGGCGGGGGTCCGGCAGCTGGAGCTGAT
>NZ_BAAALF010001244.1:0-500 GCF_039528135.1 Kitasatospora nipponensis
CTCGACAGGAGGCACCGGAGCTCTTCGGGTGCGGAGAAGTCGTACGCGTACACCGGCCACAACTTCCTCGCCACGCAGACGACCCGTCAGGGCGAGCACTCCCTGACCGAGCGGACCGAGTGCGGCGTGCTGGCCGGCAAGTCGTTCGACGACCAGCCCGCCAACTGGCTTCGACGGGCGGGATGGTAACGGAGGGAGGCGGGACACAACCGGCTTTCCGGATAGGAGAGTTGAGCTCGTTCGGTCATGTCATGATCGGCTGTGCTGGTCGGAGCGATCCGGCAAGCAGAGCTGGCCTCCTACGATCGAAGGACCGAACATGGGCTCGTTCACCCTCCCGGAGCTGCCCTACTCCAAGGACGCACTCGCTCCGCACATCTCGTCGGAGACGCTCGACTTCCACTGGGGCAAGCACCACTTGACCTACGTGACGAATCTGAACAACTTGACCAAGGGCACCGAGAACGAGAGCAAGACGCTCGAAGAAATCATCGCGAAGT